>JAUVRV010000132.1 GCA_030597435.1 Gemmatimonadales bacterium
CACGCCTTGGTGGATCTCTTCGTTACCAACGCTGTCAGCGTGCTGTGTCGACCACACTACCGCCCGGACCGCAACCGGTCGCCGGTCCACGTACTCGACAGCGACTTGGCTCTTGCCGTCTGGTCTGAGCCACGTCAGTTCGTTCGACTTGCGGACGGTGGCCAGACGATGCGTCAGGCCATGAGCCAGCATGATCGCAGTTGGCATCAACTCCGGTGTCTCGTCTGTCGCGTAGCCGAACATCATTCCTTGATCGCCTGCTCCACCCGTATCCACACCCATCGCGATGTCGCTCGATTGTGCGTCCAACGAGGTCAGCACCGCACAGGTGTTGGCATCAAATCCGTAGGCGCCGTCGTCGTAGCCGATCCGCGCGATTGTGCTACGTACGACACGCGGCACGTCGCAATAGTAGTCCGTGGTGATCTCGCCGGCCAACACCACCATTCCCGTGGTTACCAAGGTTTCACAGGCGACCCGAGCCATGGGGTCATGGGCCAGAATCGAGTCCAGAATACCGTCGGAGATCTGGTCCGCAATCTTGTCCGGATGACCTTCTGTGACTGACTCGGAGGAAAACAGATGTCTCGCTGCGCTCATATTTGGGATTCCACAGTTTTGGTTTAAGCTTTTTAAGTTAGCAACATTTATACCACGGGCAACCGACCAGCCTCGAGCAGATCGAGATCGACGTACTGCCCCATGTGCTCTTCCAGAATGGCGGTTACCTCGCTGGTGGTAGCTGCCTCGGTTGCCTGTGTGGCGGCCTCTCGTGCCGCAGAGATGTCGATCTGTCGCACGATCCATCTGATCAGCGGTAGTGCACCAGGCGACGCACTCAACACCCGATAGCCCAGGCCTAGCAGTAACAGGGTGGATAGCGGCTCAGATGCAATCGCGGCGCACAGCCTCACGCCGAGGCCACGACAGACACCGCAGTCGACAATGCGCTTGAGCAAACGTACCACAGCCGGATGCAACGGTGTAAAGCGGTCAGCCAGCCGTGCGTTGCCGCGATCGACCGCCAGGGTGTACTGTGTCAGGTCGTTGGTACCGACACTGATGAAACTGCTGTGCTTGGCCAGCTCGTCCACCATCATGGCCGCGGCAGGTGTCTCGACCATTATCCCGACGGGCAGGTCGGCACCAATCGGCACTCCTATCGCGTTGAGCTCGGCAATCGACTCCTCCAGGATCTCTCTGGTACGGAGCACCTCTTCCACCTGAGTAATCAGCGGTAGCATGAGGCGGATGTCGGCAGATGCTCGGGCCCGTAACATCGCCCGGACCTGCGTGCGCATGATGTCCGGTTGATCCAGACTGACTCTGATTGCGCGCCAGCCCAGGAACGGGTTGCTCTGTGGCGGCGCCCGAAACGCTGCGGGAAACTTGTCGCCGCCCAAATCGAAACTGCGGATCACAACCGGATATCCGGAGAAGCTCTTGCCAACCCGCATGAAGAACTCAGCCTGTTCGTCCTCACCCGGAAGATCGGTCCTTCCTACGACGAGAAACTTAGTCCGCAACAGCCCTACGCCCTCGGCACCATGATCCGCGGCCGCCGTCACCTCCTCCGGAAGATCGATGTTGCCGCGCAGTATGACCTCACTGCCGTCACGCGTTACCGAGGGCAGGCCGACTACAGTCTCGAGTTCCTGGTCCAGTTCCAGCCTCAAGCCCTCGCGTACATAGGCCTCCTGGATCTCCTCGTCGGTCGGGTCAATCAGGATCATCCCACGCGTACCATCGAGGATTACCGTGGTGCCCGATTTGACACGGTCGATGCCACCTACCAAGCCCATGACGCAAGGCATACCCAAGCTGCGTGCGAGTATCGCGGCGTGAGCCGAACGCGTCCCGTGCTCACTAGCCAAACCGGTAACGAGTGCCTGCTCCAGCTGCACGGTCAATCCGGGAGTCAGCTCTCTTGTCAGGACTATTGCAGGTCTGTCGCCAGCCTCATGCAGGACATCGCCTAGCGACTCACCCAGCAGCGCCTGCAACACGCGTGTCTGGATACCAGCGAGATCAGCAGTGCGTTGCTGCAACGTTGCGCTCGACGACTGCGCCCAGAGTTCTTTGAGTTCCAACACCGCGAACTCGAAGGCACGTTCTGCCGTCAATTGGTTCTCGCGTACCAAACGCCGAACGTCACCGAGTAGTTGTTCGTCTTCCAGCATGGCGATCTGGGCACTGAAGATCTTTGCTTCCTCCACACCGGCGCGCTTGCGAGTCCGCTCCCTCAATGCTTCCAGTTCGGTGCGCACGTCCGACACGGCCTCGTGCAGCCGTTCCACCTCGGCTTCCGCTTCGTCTCGCGCGATCGTTCGATGGGCTATCTCGGGCAACTCGGTGTGAAGAACGTACACCGGCCCGGTCGCAACCCCGGGCGAGACACCGACCCCTGTGATTAAACGGTCTTCCATCATATGTCTCCGAAGTCTCGTGTCGCCACGTCGGCGAGCGCTTCGAGCGCGGCCGCGGCATCGGTTCCCGTGGCACGCAGCACCAATTCGCAGCCACATTCAGCAGCCAGAGTCATGACACCCAGGATGGACTTGCCATTAACCTCCATCGAATCCTTGGATACGGTTATCTCAGCCTCGAACTTGGACGCAGTCTTCACGAATTCGGCTGCCGGGCGGGCATGCAGTCCCAAACGGTTCGCAACGGTCACCGTCCGCTCTACCAAACTCACAACAACCCCAGGATGAGTGCGAGTGCCACTGCGGCCAGCCCGAAACGGTTGCCCCCGAGGGTGGGCCACAGCCACCGAGAGAAGATGAATCCAACACCCATGATGAGGCCGGCCGCTATCAGCTCGTGGCCGTCCAAGTGTCGCACCAGCCACGCCGCCACGATCGGCAACGCAAACCCCACAGCTAGAGCCGCAAGTGGCCCAGAGACCCTGAGTCCCTGCTTGATTGCCGGCGCACCAAGCCGTTGAGCAACCCGCAATCCGCTACTCCAGCCTGCTGGCAATCCCCAGAGTCGCAGAGCGAAGTGGACCATGTTGTACAGGATCAAGAAGCTCAGCACGGCTGCCGCCGGTGACACCCAAACAGCAAGCACTAGCGCTACAGCCGAACAGAACGGCAGCAGGCCCGCCCAGATCAGCTTGTCTCCCACCGACCCCAGCGGTCCCGCCAATGCCGTACGCAAGCGTAGCATCTTCTCGGTCGGAATCGCATCGTGCTCGGTTCGTGCGAGCGCGCCCACTGCCAACCCCATCAGATATGGGTGTCCATTGAAGTGTTGGGTGGCCCGACTCAATGCGGCTCTGTAACGCTCACCTTCTCTACCGCCGGGGAGATCGCGCAGCAGCGGCTCGCTCGAAAACGCCAAGCCCACACCGACCAAACGCTCGTAGTTCCACGACGCCTGCAGCAACAGCGTGCGAAGCCACGACTCGATCATGCCCCGTTTCATCCAAACACTACCCCGGCCAACCCTCCGGCCAACCCTAATACGAACCATGGTAGCGCCGTCTTTCTTCCGGCGAAGCGTCCCACACCCGCGATTGCCGCCGCAAGCGCAGCTCCGACCGTAGCGACACTGAGGTACACCACGGATTGAAGCGTTAGCGGTACCCAGCGCACCACCAGCGACGCGAACAGCAATCCGAGGCTGGTTACGACCAGTGAACGGAACAGGTCGCGACCCAGACACCTCATTTGCAGTCCCGTTATCGCGCGAGCTTCACCTGCATCGAGCGCCTCGCGATGGCGTCCAACGTCCGTCGCGTTCTCGATACGTACGAGATGGATCGCTTTCCCACCCACGTACGCCACGACCAAGCCGACAGCCACACCGAATCCGGAGCCAAAAACCCCCGGCGCGCCGGCAGCCACGGCTGCAGCCGGTACGGCACTGAGTCCGTAATCGGGATACCGCGAAGCACCCACCGGCAACACCTCCAAAGCGAAGAGTTCGAGCACTATTCCCACCGTGGCACCCGTAACCGGATCACCCAAGATGAAACCGGTCACCGTACCCGCGACCAGAGGTCGCGCAATCATCGTCTGCACCACACTCGCGAGATCGAGTCCGACCAGCACGCCCCACAGCAGGAGCCAGCCAAGGTTCTCAATCATGCAAACTCCGCCAACAGGACTGGTTTGGTTGTCGGCAGGTCCCGAGCAGTCACTTCGATACCACGTTCAACGAGAGATTTCAGGGCTGCCGCCTCTTCGTCCGTGAGGAACACATAGGCCAGCCGCTTGGAACGACCATTGCTCTCATGAATACCGCCAATGTTGACTCGTTTCACGACGTCGCTGGCATCACATACCCGGACGAGCGTGTCCACATCTCCCACCAGCACCATGGTTCGCTGCTTCGAATTAGCGACACGATCGAGTGCGCCGGCGCAGTCCTCCACGGATGAGAACTCGACCTCCACCTCAGGTGGAACACCCATGGCGTAGAGTTCCCGCTCCCAATCGTTGGCAGCAACATCATCATCGATCAGCAGAATGCGATCGGCAGCCACGGCATTGCCCCAGCCTACCACGACCTGACCGTGTATCAGGCGATCATCCAGTCGCACCAGCTTCAGACTCATGACCCGAACGTCTCGATCGACTTGATCGCCGCCGATTTGGCCCGATCCGCCGCTGCGACGGGCGTCACGTTGCGGTGGTACACGAAGTCAACCAGCATCGGCAAGTTCACTCCGGTCACGATCACAACGTCATCGCGGTCACGGAACTCTCTCAGAACCGCCTGAAAGCAACTTCCACCCGCCATGTCCGTGAACACCAAGGCCGCAGCATCCCCTACCACGGCAGCGACCCTCACACACAGATCGTCCCTACTGCAGTCCCGATTCGAGACTGCAACGAGTGCGTCATCCTCGCCCGTGATTGCGTGTACCGCCTGTACGAGCGCATCAGAGAGAGCCGCATGTGTCACGATCACACCGCGGAGTGACTCATTCATAGTCTTCGGCCAGATACTCCCGCAGTTCCTTTTGCTCCGCCATCTTCTTCAGCAGCCGTTGGTTGAAGGCCTGGGCGGGGTCGGCACCGGAATAGCGTAGCAAGTGATTCATGGCCACGACTTCGGAGACCACCGTGATGTTCTTACCCGGATTCAGCGGTACTACCACGAGTGGGATCTCTACTCCGAGAATGTCCGTGGTCTTTCCATCCAAGCCGGTACGATCGGCCTCCTGTGCGCTCTCCCATTGCTTCAACTCGACTACTACTTCGATCCGTTTCTGGTGGCGCACTGCTCTGACGCCAAACAGTGCGGACACGTCGATCAACCCAACCCCCCGGATCTCCATGTAGCGGTGCGACAACTCCGCCGCACGACCAATCAAGAAATCTGTGGCACGTCTAGTGATGTGCACTATGTCGTCGGCCACCAACCTGTGGCCACGCTCGACCAGGTCGAGCACACACTCGCTCTTGCCGATGCCGGACTGTCCGACAAAAAGTAGACCCACCCCGAACACATCGGCCAGCGACGCATGCATCGTGGTCTCCGGCGCAAACACCTCGGCCAGGTACGGCGTTATTCGACGATAGAACTCCGACGTTTTTAGCTTCGAGCGAATCACCGCTACGTCGTGTTCCTTGGCGACTCTGGTCAACTGCCTGGGCACCGCTTGGCCCTTGGTGACGAAAATACAGGGAAGGTCGTGTGACAGGAAATTGCCTAGTGCTGCTTGCCTACCTTTACTGTCGAGCGATCTCAGATACGCGATCTCGGTCTCGCCGAGTACGTGCAACCGTTCACTCACGAAGCGCGAAGTAAAGCCCGCCAGGGCCAGTCCCGGGCTCGACACCTCCGGCGTGGGTATCTCGCGGTCGAGACCCGCCTCGCCGGTGAGGCATTCTAACTCCAGTGACCTTTGTTTTCGCTCGAAGAGTTCGCGAACCGTTAGTGGCATAGGCTATTCAACGGTTGACCGATGGGCCGACTTACGTTCCTCCTTGTCGAGTTGTTTGCGGATCTTGTCGGCGGCACGATCCAGCGCTGACCTGAAGCTGTCGGCTTCCGCCGTCGCCACCTTCATCTGTCCTCTAGGCAACGAGAGCTTGAATTCCACCACCTTGCCCCCGTGGTCGGCATCAAAGATCACTTCTGCACTGAGCGGTCGACTGGCAAGCTTGGCTATCTTCTCCACCACTGTCTCCGCCCTCGTTCTCAGTTCATCCGAGATCTCACAGTGCCGCGCCGTCACAACAGTCCGCATCGTGTCATCTCTCTTTCTGCCCGTTGTCAGGCACCATTCACAGTCTCTAGCAAATGGGCTTCGGTCTGCTCTGTCACGTGATCCCATGACAGAGTCTTTGCAAAGCTCCTACCGGCTCGCCCCAATTCCGCGACGAGCTCTGGCCGTTGGCTCAGTCGAATCAAGGCCCCTGCCATTGCGTCGGTGTCACCGTGCGGTACCAACATGCCGGTGGTTCCATCTATGACCGACTCCCGCAGACCGGGACTATCCGAAGCAATGGTAGGCGTACCGCACGCTGCCGCCTCTACGTTTGCTATGCCCCACCCTTCTTTCGCAGAGGGAAACACCAGACCCCAAGCTCGACGCAACAGGCGTCGTTTCTCCTCCTCATCAACGAACCCCAAGAACTCGACAGCCTCTCCCAACTGGAGTTCCCCCGCCAGATGCTCCAGCCGTGAGAGATCATCGCCCTTTCCGGCGATTTCCAACCTCACGTCACCCCCCTGCTTTCGTACTTGCACCACCGCTCGCAGAATGGCGTCAATCCCTTTATAACGCTTGAGACGCCCCACGTACAGAAAAGTCGGCACTGCGGCCCGAGGCGTTGCGCTATCGGGACAGAACCACTCGGCGTCCACGCCTGGAAAGATCACTCGAATGTTGTCGGCCGAGACCCCTCGCTCAATGAGATCTTCCCGCGTGCTCTCGCTGATCGCGTGAAACGCCGCTCGCCGATACACCCGAGGAATGGGTCGCTCGGCCAGCCAAACCGTGGCTGCTATCGGTAGCGCGGCTTCGCTAAACGCTGTGTTTCCAAACAGATGCGGTATGATGACGTAAAACGGCAATCGACTGAACGTGGGCAGGAACAGTGGCAGTTTGTTGATGTCTTCGACCAGCACGTCGAAGCTGCCCTCCCGCAGCGCGTGTCGTACCGCTCC
>JAUVRV010000392.1 GCA_030597435.1 Gemmatimonadales bacterium
ACAAGCAGATGGCCCCCAACCTCCCCCATACGTTGCCGGTGAACCTGGCAGCCCTGCCCCCAATTGGCGCACCCCAGAAACCGTCACCCGCGGTCTGTATCACACGCTCCATAGATCGGTCCCTTCGACGAAGATGGGCCGTCCATCGGCCCAGTTGTGTTGATTGAGGGGCCTAGAACCCCATTTGGTAACCTATACACCAGTAGAGTGTCGATGGTTCAGGTTGCCAGTGCCGCTGCAGACCCGATAGCGTTCCGCTCTCCACTCAGCCCTCCCAGCAGCTATCTTTCCACCATTCATAAACCCCAAAACCCAACCAAGACCAACCAAGACCAACCATGTCATACGAACTCATACTATTCGAAGTAAACGACCACATAGCCACCCTGACCATAAACCGTCCCGACAAGCTAAATGCCCTGAACGATGCCGTCATGGCCGAGCTGAGCAGTGCCGTGGACGAGATCACAGCCCGAGATGACATTGCTGGTGTGATCGTCACCGGCGCGGGCAAAGCGTTTGTTGCCGGAGCCGACATCGGCGAACTCTCCAAGCAAGGACCGTTCGATGGCAAAGCACGCTCCGTCAGAGGCCAGAACGTGCTGCGGCGGCTCGAGACATGTGGTAAACCAGTGATTGCCGCTGTCAACGGTTTCGCGCTGGGCGGTGGCTGCGAGTTGGCAATGGCCTGCCACCTGCGCGTCGCCAGTGAGAAGGCCAAGTTCGGTCAGCCGGAGGTGAAGCTCGGGATCTGCCCTGGTTTCGGTGGCACCCAGCGGCTGCCGCGTCTCGTTGGCAAGGGTCGTGCGCTCGACCTCATCATGTCAGGGCGCATGATTGGAGCTGACGAGGCATTCCAGATGGGATTGGTGAACAAGGTCGTACCACCGGACGAATTGTTGCAGGAAACCGAGAAGATGCTGCGTAGCATCGTGGCCATGGGACCATTGGCCATACGACTCTCGATCGAGGCTATTGATAGCGGCTGCGACATGTCACTCGATGAGGGCCTCTTGCTCGAAGCCAACCACTTCGGTCTCCTGGCAGCGACGGACGACATGAGAGAGGGCATGGGCGCCTTCCTCGAGAAGCGTGATCCCGAGTTCACCGGCAAGTGACTACATCGCACGGCGCTTTCACGGTTGAAGCGACCATAACCAACCTCGCTGTCACAGTAGAAAACGGGGCAGTGACACGCATAGACCTCAACGAGCGTGGTCACCGCTCTGCGCAGGGCAAGTTCGAGCAGCGAGTGGCGCGTGAGCTGCAGCAGTATCTGGCCGGCCGGCGCAAGGAATTCACGTTCCCCGTCTGCATCGCAGGGTCTGAGTCCAACCAGTTGGTGTGGCGCGAGTTGGAAAAGATCCCCTATGGTGAGACGATCAGTTACGGAGAACTAGCCCGCAGGGTCGGCAATCCCAAGGCCGCCCGCGCTGTCGGCACAGCTAACGGAAAGAACACCATCCCCATCGTGATCCCCTGCCATCGCGTCGTTGCCGCCGGAGGAAAGCTTGGCGGTTTTGGCGGCGGGCTGCCGCTAAAGCGGAAGCTGTTGGATCTCGAAGCGACGAACAGTCCGGCGATTCGATGAGTGGGTACGGTCGCAGCTGACTATGGAACTGTCTTCTCTAACGATCAGGAACTTCCGCAACCTCGCGTCCCTTGACGTTGCGATCCCGTCGAGTGGAGTCGTAGTCATCGGCGACAACGGACAGGGCAAGACCAATCTCCTCGAGGCAATCTACTACCTGGTCTTGTTCCGGTCGCTGCGGGGTGCAAAGGACAGAGAACTCGTGCGTTTCGGCGAGGCCGGATTCTTTGTTGCGGGTGACGCAAAGCCGAGAGTCACCGCGGGATATGAGATCAATCACCGTTACAAGAAGGTCACAGTCAACGGCACGGAAGTGAAGAAACTATCCAGCGCGGTCGGACTCGTCGTTGCCGTTGCGTTGTCGCCCGCCGATCGTGTCATCGTCGAGGGTGGCCCCTCCATGCGTCGTCGTTACCTAGACGTGTTGCTCTCGCTCTCCAACCCACAATACCTGGCTGCCCTGACCGAGCTTCGCGCAGCCATGAAGCAGCGGAATGCGGCACTCAAGCGCGGCAATGCCACAGAGGCACAGGCATTTGATCGACCGGTCGCGACTGCCGGGGCGAGAGTAGCAGACACGCGACACCGTTGGGCCGTGGAGTGGCGATCTCGGTTTGTCGAACTCTGCACTTCGATGGGAGAGAGTTCCGAACCGGGAATGGTCTACTCGTCACGTCACTGGACGCCGGACGGGGGACCGGAGTCAATCGAAGAGAACCTCAAGCTTCGAATCGAACGCGACCTGCGCAGGGCAACCACCACTGTCGGACCCCATCGCGACGATCTGCTGTTGACACTCGGTGAACGAGAGACCCGTCGCTTTGGCTCCGCGGGACAACAACGTACCGCCGCTATTGCTCTGAGACTGTTGGAGGCACAGGCACTGAGTGAGTCACACGATACCGCACCCATCGCCTTGTTCGATGATGTATTTGCCGAACTGGACGAGAGCCGACAAGAACGCCTCTTGCTATTGATCAAGGAATCACTCCCGGGACAGGCCATAATCACGGCCCCGCGAGATGCAGAAGTCCCGGCGGTGCTGTTTGAACGGCCTCGTTGGCGCATGACCGGAGGAAAGATTGAGCAATAGGGTTCGCCGGCCAGGCAAGAAGCGCCGTGGCATGCCAATCGGCGAGGCCCTGGATAAGTACTTCGAGAACCACGGTATCAAACGCCGCATACAACAAGCCAGCATCATCCCGGAGTGGCCTCAACTCGTTGGTCCCAAGATCGCCGAGGTGACTACTCCACACGAAGTACTACAGAACGGGACCCTCGTCGTGAGTGTCACATCGGCCGCCTGGATGCAGGAACTGCAAATGATGTCTCCGGAGATCATCCGGCAACTCGCGAGGCGGGGTAAGCGGATCAAGCGAATCCTGTGGCGGGCGGAGTAGAAAAGACCCCGGGCTGAAACCGGGGTCAGGTACTACCGAATCGCGTTACCGCTCAAATATCCAAGTTCTTCACGAACTTCGCGTGCTTCCGAATGAACTGCCTGCGCGGCTCCACCTCATCACCCATGAGTTCCTCAAACAGCTTTGACGCCATCGAAGCGTCTTCGAGTTCGACCCTGTGGATCGTGCGGACCGCAGGGTCCATAGTCGTGCGCCATAGCTGGTCGGGGTTCATCTCACCCAAGCCCTTGTACCGCTGTATCGCGACGTTCCCCTTCTTGCCCTTGCCACCGTTCTGC
>JAUVRV010000162.1 GCA_030597435.1 Gemmatimonadales bacterium
AACATGCCTTGCCCGGCCACTTGATAATTGGCAGTGACTCGCACACCCCCCATGCCGGTGCGATTGGCAGCCTCGCATTCGGCGTCGGTACGACCGCCATCTTCAATTCGTGGCTCACCAAGGACGTGCGGATTCAGGTGCCGCCGTCCGTACTCATCCGAATGTCAGGTCGGAAGCCTGAGAACGTGACAGCCAAGGATTTCATGTTGCAGATCCTGCGCCACCCGTATGTGAAGAACGGGAACGCGATTGGCAAGATCGTCGAGTATGCCGGTGAGGCTGTCGAAGGACTGTCGATCGATGAGCGCGCTACGATGACGAACATGGCAGCCGAGGTGGGTGCATTTACCGGTATCGTGCAACCCGACGAGATCGTGGTGGACTTCCTGGCGCGCGAGCGTGGCATGGATCCAAGCGCAGTTCGCGGCTTGCTTGACGGTCTCCACTCCGACGCCGGTGCTCAGTACGAACATGTCCTTGAGTTCGACGCCGCCGAGCTGAGACCCCTCGTGGCGCTACCGGGAGATCCTGGCAACGGCTTGTTCATCGAGGAACTAGGTGAGCCGGTCAAGATCGATATTGCATACGCCGGCTCGTGCTCAGGTGGCAAGAAGTCCGACATGGACATGTACGCCCGTGTGTTCAAAGCCGCACTGCAGCGTGGCGAACGCGTGCACAGTGACGTTCAGTGCTTCATCCAATGCGGTTCACAAGACGTGAAGCACTATTGTGAGGACCAGGGATACATCGAGGTCTTCGACAGAGTTGGCGCGACGTTCATCGAGCCATCATGTGGTGCCTGTATCAACGCAGGACCAGGCGTTTCGTATGACAAGGAAACGGTCACGATAAGCGCCATAAACCGCAACTTTCCTGGCCGCTCCGGACCTGGACAACTCTATCTGGCCAGTCCTTATACGACGGCAGCTAGTGCGGTCGCGGGACACATCGCCGCTTGGGAGTTGTGAGAGTCCCGAATCTTCGGGTGCTGAATCTGTAGCTAGCGATTCGTTTGTTGTGCTGTATCCGGCGGCGCCAATGCTGGCCGGTATGATGGCCTGAAGGCACCAGCAGGGTACCGTCCACTGGCGTTACACAGCACCCAGTCAGTCAATCCAACATCTTCGACGGCATCGATCTGCGCTCTAACCTCGCGTGCGGTATAGACAACCCTGCGAATCGAGAACGACTGTAGGAACGGCCGTATCTTCGCCGCTCCCTCGATTCCCGCGGACCGCCTGATACCATCTTCCATGGCACGCCGCACGACTGTGTATGGTTCCGCATTGGGGAAATCGAGACCGTATGCGCCACGGTAGTAGTGGCTGGGGTAAACCATTGGAAGCACCACGTCGGCGACTGTCACAACGTCCTCCCAATACTGACCGATGCCCAAATCGTTCGTGGCGCTCGTGGTCAACCCGAACACGTCCACCGCGAACGGAACGCCGAGTTCGCGTATGCGGGCCCCGGCCAGCTCCAGGCCCCGACGAATGCCGTTGCGTCTCGACTCTCCCGGCCGCCGCGCTGTGAAGATCGCGCGCTGCAACAGCTCGGCTGGCTCATCGGGAAAGCGCACGTAGTCGAATTGAATCTCACGGAATCCCATCAGCACCGCTTCAGCGGCGATGTCGGCAGCATAGGTCCATATCGAGTTGTTGTACGCGTCCACCCACGCGTCGCCAAACCGATCCTTCCAGAACCCCCCATCTACATCTCGCACCGCCCACTCAGGCCTGTTCTCTGCCAACAACGGGTCCTTCGCAACCACAATGCGAGCGATCGGGTGTATGCCGTGCTCGCGCAGGGTTGCCAATCGCTCGCGCACATCTCTAACTCGCGGCATCCCGTTCGCACCAACGGTTACCGCAGTTGGTACACTCGAACGGTAGGCCATGTAACCGGTGCCATCTTTGACGTCGAGTACGAACGCAGTGATCTCGGTGGTATCGGCGAGACTCAGCAAATCGTAGAACTTGCTGCCGCCGAAGATCCATGCGTTCAGGTAAATGCCGCGCACTGCTGCCGGTGGCTCGCCGGGTGGTGGTGGTGGCAACTTTATGGATGCAGGGTCCGCCGGCAGGATCTCCGCCAGGTAGTTTGGCCGCAGCCTCATGTTTACAAACTCAGACCAGTTGATCGACGCAGTTTCCTGTGCTGTTAGGTCGCACACCAGAGGGCCGGTCAGCAATAGGAGGACAACGCGCTTAATGTGGTGATTCACCGATTCTCATCCATGGGTTGATCAATGGTGGAACTGCAATCTGACCGGTAGCAGTGCCCAGGTTGGCCGGCACTGGGTGACCTAATTGCCTCCCTCTATTACCCGCAGTTCGACCCGTCGGTTCTGACCCCTACCTTCACGAGTAGCATTCGTTGCTATGGGCTCGCTCGACCCGTAGCCACGAGCTTCCATGTGTTCGAGAGGGACACCAGCACGTGCCAGATAGGCCATCACCGCACGCGCTCGGTTCAGCGACAGGGGATTGTTGATCGCGGCCGAGCCGGTCGCATCTGTGTGTCCGGCGACTTCGAGCACCACATCCGGATACCCGAGCAGTGACTCCGCCACCAAGTCGAGAATGGCGTACGAATCCTGAGTGAGTCGCGATCGACTCGTCTCAAAGTTCACGCCCCTCAGAATGAGTGGTCCTCGCTCACCCTGCTGGGTCACGAATTGTCCACCTGCAATAACGAATAGCACGGGACACCCAACCGCGTCGACGGGATGGCCCGGTGCCGTGTTGGGGCATCGGTCACTCGGGTCGGCGACTCCATCGCCATCGGTGTCGTGTACTACGGCACAGCCACGGGCGTCTACTTCCGTGTTGGGCGGTGTGTCGGGACATTGGTCATCTGCGTTGAGTACGCCGTCCTGGTCATCGTCTGTAGGACAGCCAAACTCGTCTACCGCGACACCCATGGGTGTGTCTGGGCACTGATCGAGTCCGTCGAATACGCCGTCGTTGTCGGCATCGGTGGGGCAGCCACTCGCATCCACTTCAGCCCCAAGTGGCGTTTCGGGACACTGGTCCACGCCGTCGAACACACCGTCGCTGTCTGTGTCGGTGGGGCATCCGGTTTCGTCAACCGTGGCACCGTACGGTGTCTCGGCACACATGTCGATTCCGTTGAAGACACCGTCTACGTCGTCGTCACTGGGGCAACCCTGCTCGTCGACGGCTGCGCCCAGCGGGGTGCCCGGGCACGCATCTGGACCGTCGAACACCCCATCTCGGTCACTGTCTACAGGACAACCCTGTGCGTCTACGATGACCCCTTGGGGGGTTCCCGGACACGAGTCGTGCTGGTCGGGAACAGCATCCAGATCACGATCGCGCGGTGGGCCGCCGAACGCGAAGATGGAGATCCCAGCGCTCGCGCTCAGGTTTACGGTGCGCAGAGTCCCAGCGGGGGCAAACGATCCACGACCCTCGAGCCTGAGAGCAGCACGACCACCCAGCGAAATGCGATCACCTACGATGATGTTACCAGCACCCTCGTCCACATTCATCGCGTCGCGGTAGTATTGCCGCTCGTAACCAACACCCAGGTACACTGCGTTCCAGGGGGCTATGTGTCCGTAGGCAACAAAGTCGGCGGCGATCCGTGTGAGGCTGACTTGGTCGTTCGTGGTCTTGGACTGGGTAACGGTGTAATCACCGTTCACCTCCAAGGCGAAGACGCGACTGAAGAAGAACCCGAGACGACCGCCTGCGCCTGCCTTGTTGTTGAGATCGAGACTCTTGTCGAAAACGGTGTATACGCCCGATATGCCGAGTTCAACCTGACCACCCTCGCCGACTTGTCCCTGTGCCGGCACTGCTAGCGTGCACACGAAGGCTGCCGACACGAGTGCCGCGTGCCAGATGGTTTGACCGTATCTCAACATATACAACAATTTAAGGCATCCCAGTTCGAGCGTCACTATAGATGTCGCCTGTTACCCTCGGGCGATTACCAATAAGGTGGATTAGAGAGATTGTTCTGCGGCAGGCGTCACAATCCCCGTGATGCGGGAGATGTCAGTGTGACTGGTTGTCTAGGTTTGGGGCTTCCTGTTGCAGGAACCGGGTGGCCTCCGCAAGCTGGTGCGCCACATGGGACAGTTCAGCGCCACCCCTAATAAGCTCTTGAATAGCTTGGAGTTGTGCCTGCGTAGCCGCAGCCAGATCAGCTGCTTCACTTGCTGAACTGGCCGCCGCCGACCGTGCCTGCTCCACGATCTGGTTGGTCTCTTGAGCGATCTTGAGGTTTTCCTCTGGCAACACTGCCATCCGCTCCCCCGCCCTCCTTGTCTTTTCAGCCGTGTCCACAATATCAGTCAGGGCATCGCTCCAGTCGTTCGATGCCTCGCCTAGCTGTGCTAGTTGACTACCTAGGTCCTCCAGCACTCGTGCTGCGCGATCGATGGCCCTCTTGGTATCCTGCGCGCTGCCTCCCATGCGCCTCGCCGCATCGGCGCTCTGTTCGGCTAGCTTGCGCACCTCATCGGCGACCACAGCGAAGCCTCGGCCCTGGATACCGGTCCGGGCAGCCTCGATCGTCGCATTGAGGGCCAGGAGGTTTGTCTGATTGGCAATACTGGCAATGGTGTCCGAGAACTCGGCGACGTCTCGAGCGGCTTCCCGCAGGCGGCCGACCTCGGTTACGCCTGTCTCGATGGTTGAGCCAAGCTGCTGCAGCTGGTCTACCGTACGGCCGCTTGCGGAATGCAACTCAACAGCGGTCTTCGAGACCGATCGGGTAGCCTCCTCGGTGTCTGAGCCGGCTTTCATCGTGCTGTCGATTCCGTCTACGAGACGTTCGAGTGCGCGGACCGCCTCCTCCGCGTTGTCTGCAGCGCGTCTGGCTTCCGATTCGGCCCTTGCAGCACTTTGGGCAGCACTTTGCGCCACCTCTCGGATGGTGTTGCTGGTTGTAGTGAGTTGCTCCACGTAATGGGCTGTCCGCTCGGATGACTGCAGCAACGGAGCGACCGTGACGCTCAGATTGAGTGAAAGCGCGAGCTGCGGCGCCAGGAGGTTCAATAGCTGAGCGTCCGCGTGGCGGTACATTGTCGGATCCGTATGTCGCACACTCCAGGCGCCGACCAGGCCACCGCCGTGATAGAGTGGCACCAGGATCTCAGAGCCCGGGGTCTCGCCCTCCGGTAGCACCATGTCTCCGTAGCTCAGCGCGCTGGCCACCACTGGTTCACCCTGGCGGACCGCTTCACCGATCACACCGGCCCCGGCAGCGAATCTCAGATCAGCCGATCCAGTAGTATCTGCGACAATCACCATCTCATTTGTGGCGGTCTCGTACCGCGCAAAGCCCATGTTCTCCCACGGCAGGAGTCGACTGGTGAGTTCCTGAATCTTCTTGAAGCTCCGTTGGATACTGACCTCGGCGGCAACCGCGCCTGCCAGGCCTTGTACCAGACGAAGCTCGTCAGCTCGGACGCCAGCCTGGATCACCCAATAGACCAACCAAGCCAGCCCGATGAATGCGCCAGCTACTCCCAGTGATGGGATTATCGGTGCTTCGGCGATCAGCAAACCGACCCAGGCGACCGCCAGGGTGCTGCCTGCGAGGGACATGACTGCTTCCCAGCGCAGCGTGAGCTTGGCGTCGACCCAGGCGGCGCCACGAGAGAGGGCTAACTCGAGATAGAATGTGAAGTTGACGAACAGCGGTAGTGCGAGCACCGCGAAGCCGAGTGGTACCAGGTTCTGGACATCGACCGAGGCCGCGCCAGTTTCTCCCCCGATTGAACCATAGATGAGGCCGACGAGCCCGGTAGAGAGACCGAGATGCCCCGAGTTGGCCAATGCGTCGGAGATGCGTTGGTGGCGCAGCACGGCCTCTCCGAACAGCATCCCGACCGACATAATGACAACCGCGAACTCCCATCCTCTGAGAAGAATAGCCGCGAGGGCGACACCGGTGACGAATGAGGCGATCCCGCGACCGGGGAGTGCGACCGCAAACCGTCTGCTTCCTGCTGCGGCAGCGCCAATGACAATTGACTGAAGGGCGAAGGCACCGCTTCTGAGGTCGGGATCACCCAACAGGCCGGCAACGGCCGCTAGGAAAAATCCGAGGCCGCCTATCTCGGCAACTAACCGAACGAAGCCGGAGTACGAGGTGGGTTTGAGTTTGCTCACTGGATTCAGATACAAGCTACGCGGCAGCAATGTTGTAGGGCAATCGCAAAACTGCAAGCAGGGAGTTCCTGGGAGTGTTGGATCTGGCCAGGTGGGGGCGTACTTTTAGGCCGTCAATAGCAGCTCTATGGACTATCGGAGGTTTCATGAAGGTCAGTATCGAGTATTGCGGAGTCTGAAACTACGGACCACGGGCCACCAGTCTGGTGGCTGAGATCGAAGGACAATACCCCGATGCCGACGTCAAGCTGGTCGAAAGTTCGGGAGGGGTGTTCGAGGTAACGGTTGACGGTGATCTGGTCTTTTCGAAACAGAAACTCGGCCGGCACGCCGAACCGGGAGAAGTCCTGGAATTGATGACCGGGAGGGG
>JAUVRV010000054.1 GCA_030597435.1 Gemmatimonadales bacterium
AAACACCGGCCCTCCGGCAGCGCCCAGCATGATGTACACCACGAGGCTCGCGGCTCCCAGCCGCGGCCCCAGCAATGCTCCGACACCGCGCACTGCCGGGAGCTGCATCGTGAGAGGCACCTCCGTACCGGGCACCGGGATCGCGATCTGGGCCGCGAGTCCCACCACAATCACACCAGCCAGGATGGCCACCGACCGCCGCACCACGGCGGTGGGTGTCATCGTCAGTTGCCGGGTGGCGCTCACGTGCCTCTGTCCCGTCAGACCCGTTCCACACTCATGGCCACGGCATTCCCTCCGCCGAGGCAGAGAGTCGCCAGGCCGGTGCTCGCGTCGCGATCGGCCATGGCCCCCAGCAGCGTGGTCAAGACACGCGTTCCACTGGCTCCGATGGGATGCCCCATGGCAACCGCGCCACCGTGGACGTTGACTTTGTCCCAATCCCAGCCGAGCGCATTGCCGTCGGCCAGCGCTTGAACCGAGAACGCCTCATTGGCTTCGATCAGGTCGTACGAATCGATCGTGGTACCACTCATTTTCATCAGTTTCTCGACCGCCACGATCGGCGCGAAGAACAGATCCCGCGGCTCGGTTCCACCGGTCGTGTAAGCAGTTATCCGGGCGATCACATTGAGTCCGTTGGACTCGGCGAATGCCTCGGAGGTAACCACAACCGCGCTGCCGCCGTCGTTCAAGCCCGGTGCGTTCCCGGCTGTGACGGTCCCGTCCTTCTGGAACACGGGCCGCAACTTGGCGAGCGTTGCGACCGAGGTGTCCGCGCGGGGTCCCTCATCGGTGTCGACGACGACCGTGCCCTTGCGACCCTTGATCTCGACCGGAACGATCTCCGCCTTGAACTTGCCGTCCTCGATCGCTTTGATCGCCTTCTGATGGCTGTTCGCGGCGAATTCATCCTGTTGCTCCCGGGTCACTCCGGCCTTTTCCGCCGTGTACTCGGCGTACGCGCCCATCACGTTGTCGCCGAACGAGCACCACAGACCGTCGAACATCAAACCGTCTATCAGTTCCTGGTTGCCGTACTTGTGTCCGGTGCGCATACCCATGATGTAGTGTGGAGCGTTGGACATCGATTCCATCCCACCGGCCACAACGCACTGCACGTCACCCGCCTTGATTGCCTGGGCCGAGAGCATGACAGCTTTCAGACCGGAGCCGCAGACCTTGTTGATGGCAAAGGAGGGGACCGTCGCAGGGATTCCGGCTTTCATCGCAGCCTGTCGGGCCGGTGCTTGACCGACACCACCCTGGACTACAATCCCCATGATCACTTCGTCAACAGCTTCCGGAGCCACACCCGCGCGACTCACCGCCTCCTTGATTGCTATGGCACCCAACTCAGGCGCCTTGAGGGGACTCAAGCCTCCCAGAAACCGACCGACCGGCGTCCTGGCGGCACTCACGATTACAGGCGTGTTGTCTTTATTGGGCATTTGTCTTGTGATCCTTGAGAATGTGGAGTTGCCTACTACTGACTCAACGCGGGATGGCAGAGCGATCAGATGAGACTAACACGGCGGATAGTAGGGCCGTTTCGAACGCCCGTTCTACCCGCCTGATTCTATCTATCTATCGCTCACATGCGCTTATACGTAACCGAGTTGAGAATTAATGATCGAAATCTAACTGAGGGACATACAAAGGGAATCGGCCGTGGCCGCCTTTACTCTAGATCCAGGCTTCTCTCCCGGATCAACCCTAGCACACGCTCCTCAAACTCGGCCACAGCCATCACCGTCTGCTTCTTGCCGGCGCCTCGTACCCGCACGGCGACGGTACCCTGTTCGACCTCTCGTTTTCCCACAACCGCCATGTACGGCACCTTCATGAGCTCCGCATCTCGCACACGGTAGTTCAGGGTCTCATTGCGGTCGTCGACGCTCGCGCGTACCCCGGCGCCCTTCAGACGCTTGCCGATGGTGTGCGCGGCTTCAGCCTGGTCTTCCGAGATCGGAATGACACGCACCTGCTCCGGCGACAGCCAGAGCGGGAAGGCACCGGCGAAGTGCTCGATCAGGCATCCCACGAAGCGTTCCAAGGTCCCCAGTATGGCACGGTGGATTATGACCGGTCGATGCGGCTTGTTGTCGGCGCCGGTGTACTCCAGCTCGAGCCGCTCGGGAAGCTGGTAGTCCAGCTGAATTGTGGCTCCCTGCCACTCGCGTCCGATGGCATCCCGCATTTGCACGTCGATCTTGGGCCCGTAGAAAGCGCCACCACCCTCATCGATGCCGTAGCTCAGTCCCATGCGGTCCAGCGCGCCCTTGAGGGCGGCCTCGGCGACATCCCACATGTCGTCCGAGCCGATCTTCTTGGCGGGCCGGGTCGACAGATCCAGGCGGTACTCGAACCCGAAGGTTCGCTTCAACGCCAGGTCCGTTAGATCGATCAGGTCGAAGATCTCGTCTTCGATCTGGTCCTCGCGACAGAAGATGTGGGCGTCGTCCATGCTGAGACCACGCACCCGCAGCAGCCCGTGTAGGGTTCCTGACAGCTCGTTGCGATAGACGCTAGCCACCTCGGCGAGTCGCACCGGCAGATCGCGATACGACCGCTGCCGCGCCGCATAAATCAGCGCGTGCATCGGGCAGTTCATCGGCTTCACCCGATATTGGAACTCCTGCGACTCGCCCTTGCCCGCCGCCATCGCCGGGAACTGGTGCTCCTCATACAACGGCAGGTGGCCCGAGCGCACGAACAGCTGTTCTCGCGTCACATGCGGTGTATAGACGAGATCGTACCCGCGCCGGATCAGCTCGTCCTCGATAAACCGTCTCAACTCGAACTGGACGGTGGCGCCCTTGGGGTGCCACAGGATGAGACCAGGGCCGACGTCCTCGTGAATACTGAACAGGTCCAGCTGTTTGCCGAGCGTGCGGTGATCCCGCTTCTCGGCCTCCTCGAGCCGATGCAGGTAGTCGTCCAGATCCGACTTCTTGAACCACACGGTGCCGTATATCCGCTGCAGCATCTGGCGGTTGGAGTCACCGCGCCAGTACGCTCCGGCCGCATGGAGCAGCTTGAAGTGCCTGATTTTCTTCGTGCTCGGCATGTGCGGACCACGGCACAGGTCGACAAACGGGCCGTCGGTGTAGACCGAGATCACCTCTCCTGCTTCCATCTCCGCCAGACGCTCTAGCTTCAACGGATCGTCCTTGAACCGGTCACCCGCTTCCTCTGGCTCGACTTCCTCACGGACGAACCGATGGTCTTGTTTGACGATTTCGCCCATCCTGGCTGCGATCTTCTCGATGTCTTCCGGAGTGAACGGTTGCGGCACCTCGAAGTCGTAGTAGAAGCCGTCTTCGATTGCCGGGCCGAACCCGATGTTCGCCTCGGGAAACAGTTCACGTACGGCGGTGGCCAAGACGTGTGCCGTGGAGTGACGCAGCACCTCGAGCGCGAGCGGATTGGTCTCGGTGATTATCTCCACATCAGCGTCGTGCATGATCGGACGGTCGAGGTCCCAGATCTCGCCATCGACGCTGGCCACGACGGCAGCCTTGGCGAGACGAGGACCAGCCGCTTCAGCGACTGCACGGGCCGGTGTCCCAACGGGCATCTCTCGGACCGACCCGTCGGGTAGGGTTAGCCGGACGGTATCGTTCATATAGTTGTTAGAGTCGTGATGGGTAGAACCGACTGCACCAAGGGGTCAACGCGTCCCCAATACAGGAAGAACATGGCCACCCCCGCCAGCACGATCGCAACGAGAATGCTGGAGAAGAGGACGATCCTGCGACTAAATGCGGCACGGTCAGTTATGTCTGACATCGTTGGTATACCAATGGTGTGGGTAGAGTCTTATAATTGTAGCATGGGTACTCTTCCAGTGCCACGGGAGGCCACTTGGTTCGCGTAAAGCGAGAAGAAGACGAGCAACGGGGCGTAACCGGGATCGCCCTTGCGGCAACTCTCGGTCTCGGGATCGGTGTGCTCGGAGGTATGGTGTTGCGTGAGCTTCTGAGTGGCGTGAGCACCGAGCCGGTGAAGAACGCTCTGAGCCGTCTCCGTCGTCCGGAAACCGGGGATGAGCCAGAGGACCCCGAATCTGTGCAACGTGCAGTCGAGGATGCCCTGGGCGAAGATCCCGACGCCGGATTGCTCGACGTAAAGGCTGCGGCCCTGGGCGATGGCATCGTCGAACTCACCGGCACGGTGACCGATGCCTTGGATCGCCAAACGGCCGGCGACATCGCGCGTGGCGTGCCGGGTGCGGACATCGTGGTAAACCGGATTCTCGTGCAAGGAAGTGACCGCGTCGCTACCGAGTTGGGTCCCGAAGCGAGCTGAGATAGCGGCGTCCCCCAAACTCTGTTTCCCATGACGACTCTAGCACCGCAATACGATCCGTCGGCGATCGAAGCCGACATTTACAAGCGATGGCTTGATGCCGGGGTGTTCGGCACCACGCCAGAGCCCGATCGCATTCCGTACGTGATCGTCATCCCACCACCCAACGTGACGGCCGTATTGCATTCCGGACACGGCCTGAACAACACGTTGCAGGACGTGTTGATTCGATTCCAGCGGATGCGGGGCCGTGATGCTCTGTGGCTGCCAGGCACGGACCACGCTGGTATCGCCACCCAAAACGTCGTCGAGCGGATGCTGGACAAGGAGGGGAAGACACGGCAGGATCTCGGTCGAGACGCGTTCGTGGAACGGGTCTGGCAGCACGTTCACAAGACCGGCGGTACGATCCTGGAACAGCTGAAAGCGATCGGCTGCTCGTGCGATTGGTCACGCACACGATTCACGCTGGACGACGGATACTCACTCGCGGTGCGCAAGGTTTTCGTCGACCTGTACAAGGACGACAAGATCTACCGCGGCCATCGGGTGATACACTGGTGTCCCAGATGTCGCCCATCGCTCTCCGACGAGGAAGCCGAGTTTCGTGACAGGGATGACCATCTCTACTACATCAAGTATCGCTTGCGCGGCGGCCACGAGGTGCACGGCGGATCCGACGGACCGGCGCTTTCGACCGACGGGGCCGACGGGGCCGGCGGGGCCCGCGGGACCGTCACGGTCGCCACGACCCGTCCCGAAACCATGTTCGGCGACGTGTGTCTCGTGTTCCATCCCGAAGACGATCGGTTCCAGAAGTACGAGGGTGCCACCGTTGAAATACCGCTTTCCGGTGTGCGCATCCCGATCCGCACCAGCACGGTCGTGGAGCGGGATTTCGGGACCGGTATGCTCAAGGTCACGCCGGCACACGATGCCAACGACTTCGACATCGCCGAGAGCTTGGGAGGGTTCGAGCGGCCCGTGACGATGGCAGAAGACGCCACCATGTCTGCCATGAATCGGGTGCCATCCGAGTTTCATGGCCTCGATCGCTTCGCCGCGCGCAAGAAGATCCTCGAGCTACTGGAGGCGCAGGGCCAACTCGCGAAGGTCGAGCCCTACAGCCATTCGGTGCGTCACTGCTACCGCTGCAAAACGATCGTTGAGCCGCGTCTTTCGGACCAGTGGTTTGTGAAGATGAGACCGCTGGCCGAACCGGCGTTGAGGGCGTATCGCGAAGGTACGCTACGCTTCGTGCCCGAGCGCTGGGGCAAGGTGTACGAGCACTGGTTGACCCAGATCCGTGACTGGAACATCTCGCGGCAGCTCTGGTGGGGCCATCGGATTCCGGCGTGGTTCTGCAACGACTGCGACCACATCACCGTCGCGATGGACGAGCCGCAGGCGTGTGAGCAGTGCGGCGGGCAGTTGCGGCAAGAAGAGGACGTGCTGGACACGTGGTTCTCGTCGTGGTTGTGGCCGTTTGCCACCTTCGGGTGGCCCGACCAAACGCCCGACCTGGAGCGGTTCTATCCTGGCCACACTCTGGTCACGGGACCGGACATCATCTTCTTCTGGGTCGCCCGCATGGTCATGGCCGGCTACTACTTCATGGGTGACACCCCGTTCGAGACGGTCTACATGAACGGGATAGTGCGCGATCCCCAGCACCGCGCGTTCTCCAAGTCGTTGGGCAATGGCATCGACCCGATGGACGTGATCGAGCTGTTTGGTGCCGATGCATACAGGTTCACCATCGTGGCAGCTGCCGCCGCCGGCACCGATACGATAATGGATCGTAACGATCTGGACGGGACCTTTGCCGCGGGCCGGAACTTCGCGAACAAGATTTGGAACATCGGCCGTCTGATCCTGTCCAACATCGGTGATGCTTCCACGGCAACGGACCAGATCGACCCGGCGCAGCTCGAACTCGCCGATCGCTGGATTCTGTCACGGTGCCAACGCACCATCGGCGCCGTCACGGAGGCCCTCGACCGGTTCCGTCTCAACGATGCCGCCAATGAGATCTACCACTTTATGTGGAACGACCTGGCTGATTGGTATGTGGAGCAGGTCAAGCCACGTTTGTACGGCAACATGGAAGGCGGTGACACCGCTCGTAGGGTCCTGCGTTACGTATTCGAGACCGCGCTCAAGCTACTGCACCCGACAATGCCGGTCATTACAGAGCAGATGTGGGATAACATGCCGGGAGAACGGGAATCACTTCTGGCCGGCTCCACATGGCCTCAGCCGAACGCGGAACTCGTGGATGAGGAAGCCGAGGATCAGTTCGCGCGCGTTCAAGCGTTGGTCAGTGCGGTGAGAACGATACGGGCCGAGTATCACGTGGAGCCGGGTAAGGAAATCAGGGCCAACGTGCAACCCGCCAGTACCGTAGCGCTCGAGGCATTCAACGCAGAACAGCACACCGTCGAGCGGCTCGCCAAGATTGGAGAGTTGCTGATGGAAGGTGACGATTCGGGTGACATCGGTGCCCATCAGGTCTTGCCCGACGGATCATCGGTGTTCGTACCTCTAGGAGACGCGATCGACGTGGCCAAGGAATGTGCACGCTTGGGGAAAGAGCTGACCCGGTTGGACACCCAACTCACCGGTGTCTTTCGCAAACTCGAGAACGCGCAGTTCATCAGCCGGGCACCCGCCGAGGTGGTCGAGAGAGAGCGTGAGAAGGAGCGTTCGTGGCAGGAGCAGCGAGAAGCACTCGCCGCCAAGCTGCGTGTCTTGGGCTGCTAGCAGCAGCTTGGGTAGGCTGCGCTACCATCCAGGATCCTCCTGGTGGGCCACCTGACTTTGCCCCACCTATACTGCTCAGCGTTACACCCGATTCCGGGTCCGTGCTGGACGGATTCGATGACGATCTAGAATTCCAGTTCGACGAGGTCATTGACGAGAGGTCTGGGAACGGGCTGGACAAGCTCATTCTGCTCTCGCCGGTGACGGAAGAGGTCAACGTCTCATGGAAGCGAACGCGGATCACCGTCAAGCCCAAGCGGGGGTGGCGGCCCTCGGTTGTATATCACGTAACGCTCTTGCGCGGAATTGCCGACCTCAGAAACAACCGCCTGGATTCCACACGCACCATAGTCTTCTCGACCGGTGGACCGATCCCCGACACCCGACTCACCGGTGCGGTGGTCAACTGGGAGGCGGGACAGGCGGCAATCGGGGCGCTCGTGGAAGCGACGCTCTTACCCGATTCCTTGACCTATCGGGTCGAAGCCGACTCCGTGGGCGACTTCGTGCTCGCCGCAATACCGCCCGGCACATACCTATTGAGCGCGACCGTAGACGGTAACGACAATCGCCTGCGGGACGCGCGGGAACCGTTCGACTCGGTAACGGTCCAACTCGACTCAACGTTGGATCACGTGTTGTGGGCTTTTGCTCAAGACACGAGCGGTCCGCATATGCGAGAGGTGTCCGATCTCGACAGTCTGACACTGCGGTTGGCCTTCACGCAGATGCTCGGACCCGATGAGGCCGCGCAGACCGAGATCCAAGTCTTCAGCATGCCAGACACGATACCGGTCTCAGTGTCTGCGGTGTGGGTGCAAGAGGTCTACGATTCGGTGCGGACGATCGAGACCGCCATCGCGGATTCGATTCGCGCGGCCGAGGCAGCGGCGGCAGATTCGGCGCGAGCCGATTCTCTGGGGATCGAGGTCGATTCACTGGTTGCCGATAGCGCGGCAGCAGAGATCGCAGCGCCGGCGGACACATCGGTATCGACCGCAGCAGATTCGCTGGCACCGGAGATCAGCAGGGTCGACAGTCTGCTGACCGAACGACCCAAACTGAGTGCCATACTGTATGTGCGGCTCGAGTCGAACATGATCCCGGGATCACGCTATCTAGTGATGGCGGTTGCGACCAACGTGCTGGGGGCCGTCGCCGAATCGCAACGGCTGTTGACCTTGCCGGAACCCGCAGTCGCGGACTCGACATGAGTGATACCAGACGGCACCTGCCCGCCGTGAACACACTGCTGACTCAGGCCGAACAGGCTGGCCTGCTCGAGAGTGCGCCGCGCAAGGTATTAGTCGACTCGATCCGCGCCGTACTCGACCGCGCTCGCAGCGAGGGCAGTGGCGAACCCGATGGTGGTTGGCTGGCTGCGATCGAGCAACGGGTCGTTGCAGGGACGCGGCCATCACTGCAGCGCGTGATCAACGCCACCGGTGTGGTACTGCACACCAACCTGGGCCGCGCACCATTACCTGATGCGGCCCTCCGCGCAGCAGCAGAAGCTTACCGCTATAGCACACTCGAATTCGATGTCACGAACGGAGAACGGGGATCCCGGCAGGACCATCATCGGTCGTTGCTGCGGGAAATTACCGGTGCCGAAAACGCTCTCGTAGTCAACAACGCGGCTTGCGCGCTGTTTCTGCTGTTGAACACCCTTGCCCGCGACGGTGACACGATCGTGTCGCGCGGGGAGTTGGTGGAGATCGGTGGATCGTTCAGGATCCCAGACATCCTGGCCCGGAGCGGCAGTGCCCTGATTGAGGTCGGAACCACCAACCGCACACGGCTGCGTGACTATTTGAGCGCGGTCAGCCCACGCACCCGTCTGATTCTCAAGGTACACCCGTCCAACTTCCGCATGACCGGCTTCACCGAGGAGGTCGAGATCGGCCAACTCGTTGATTTAGGCAGAGATAGAGGGATCCCCGTGGTCCACGACGTAGGCAGTGGGCTGCTGCTGGACCTGGCAAATTGGGACCTCACCGGTGAGCCAAGGGTACAGGATAGTGTGGCCGCGGGTGCTACAGTGGTCTTCTCCGGGGACAAGATGTTGGGAGGACCACAGGCGGGAATAATCGTGGGTCCGGAAGCGATAATACAGCGCGCGTCTTCCAGTCCACTCGCGCGCGCCCTGCGGCCGGACAAGTTCACGCTGGCTGCGCTCGAAGCAACACTGGCGATCCATCGTGACCCGGCGGCGGCGCGGGCGGAGATTCCAGTATTGGCAATGCTGACCGCCGACCGCTCCGCACTCGCCAGTCGAGCGGAGCAGCTAGCGCAGCAACTCGCTGGAGCTACCGTAGAGCCCGGGCACTCGGCAGTAGGTGGTGGAGCGTTCCCCGGGGTATCACTGCCCACCACGCTGGTGCGATTACCAGCAGATTCACCGGATACGGCGTTGGCAAAACTCAGGCGGCATACGCCACCGGTAATCGCGCGCGCGGCAGACAACGCGGTGTTGTTTGACGTGCGGACGATACGAGATGAAGAATTCGCCGTCATCGTTTCCGCTGTGCGCGGAGCAGCGATGGCTTGAACAGGGGAGCGGGATTGTGCCGCACGGCTCAAATGGTGAAATTCCGCGAGTCGTTTCCCGTACCTCGCAGGCATTATCGGAGGATTTTCGAGTGAGTTTACGTGCCACAATATTGGTCACCCTGTTTGCAGCAGCGCTGGCAACAGCAGCCACTGCTCAGGACGACAACCCTTTCATAGACATCAGTGTAGGTGAGACTTATACGGGTCAGCTCGTAGCCGGTGGTGACTCGCTGGTAGATGGATCTTGGTTCGAGATGTTCCTGTTCAACGGTGAGGCTGGAGACACCGTCACCATTGCCATCGCATCGATCGACTTCAACGCCCACCTGTTCCTGGCTGATTCGCTAGACACCATCCTCGAGACTGATGACGACAGCGGTGGTGAGTGCAATCCTCACCTGGCTTACATCCTGCCCGAGGGCGGCCGCTACATCGTGTACGTCACGTCCACGTATCGTGCCAAGACCGGCCAATACGAGCTTTCGATCCTGCCCGGAACGGTGCCGCCACCGAGTTCGAAACGATGCGGTGGCTTCTTCGATTCCAAGGGTACGCTGGCTTTGGGTGAGATCGTCGAGGGTACCCTGGGGCCGCCGGATCCGAAGCTGGGTGGCAGCCATTACCAGATATGGGATCTCGAGGTGCCGGTGGGTGACTCGGTGACGGTCGATTTCAAGTCCGGCAACTTCGACGCCTACATGGTTCTCTACCGTGGCTTCGCTACCGCCATTGACTCTAACGACGATGGTGGCGGTGCGTGCCATGCCCGGTTGGTCATAGTCGGTTCTGGCGCTCCGCTGAAGGCGATGCTGCGGACCGGCAAAGCCGACGAGGCCGGAGACTTCACGTTGTCGATGGTCGCTGGTGCCCTTCCGC
>JAUVRV010000415.1 GCA_030597435.1 Gemmatimonadales bacterium
CAGCTCGCGGTTCTCCTCGAGCAACGCGATAATCTCCTCACGGGCCTCGGCGAGGGCCTCGTGCGGGGTTTGCATCAGAAGTCGGTCAGGGTCTTTGGTGGCTGGCAGCATCGCACGTGGTGTTGGTTATCCGAAAGCATATGTGCCAGGTACATTCACCGCAATAGGGAACAGAGTGCGGTGGCTAGAGATGTGGATAACTGGTGTGATTTGGCGTGTTTTGACCACGGTGACCGGTTCAGGTATCCTACGTGGGCGCATTAGTGCCGGCACGTGGGACTTGTACCGTTAGGTGCAGGCTGACTGACTGCGGATAGTCGAGGACTGACTGAGTGAGCAAGAAGAAAAAGAAGCGTGTTGACAAACAGCAAGGTGTGACTGAAGAGAAGGCGTCCGAGGCGAATGCTGCCGACAAGGCCGAGGATGTGAGTGAAGAGAAGACGGAGGGTGACCACAAGCAGAGCCTCAATGAATGGGCCTTGGGTTGGATCAAGTCGATTGCGATCGCCCTCGTGATTTGGTTCGTGGTTCAAGCTGTATTGGTGAAGTCGTTCCGCATAATCTCCAACTCGCTCGAGCCGACACTGTTGGTTGGGGACTGGTTGTTCATCAACAAGGCGATCTACGGCGCGCGGATTCCGCTTACCAAGGCACATTTGCCGGCATTCCGTGAGCCTCGTGCTGGCGAACTCATTGTACTCATAGGCATCGAACCTGATTCCCTGACAATTGTGAAGCGTGTAATCGGGGTCGCGGGCGACACGTTGGAGATGCGCAACGACTCGATATTTCGCAACAATGAGTACGTGGTCGAGCCATACGTTCGGCACATCGATCCAACCGCCCATATGGATCGGATGCAGCAAGGGAGAACCAAGCGCTGGCAGTTACCCCATTTGGTCGACACGGTAGATCGTGACGAGTACCTACCCGATCTCAGGAACTGGGGTCCCTTTGTCATTCCTGAAGGGCACCTGTTCACCATGGGTGACAACCGAGATTCATCCTATGACGGACGGCACTGGGGATTGCTGCCCCGCGGGCAAGTCATTGGCCACCCGATGTTCATCTACTGGAGTTACAACCCGGAGCATTGGCGTCCGCTCCCTATTGTAACAGCTGTTAGGTGGAACCGGTTGTTTCGCTCGCCAGGATAGCAGGAACGAAACTGACTCCTAAGATCAGAATGGCCGGTAAGCAGCAACGCTCACCGGCCATGTTTGTGTGACTCTACGTTTGGTATTCAGCGACGTTCGAAAACGTCGTTGATGCCAATGATCGTGATGTCGTCTTCCTGTAGTGGAATCGGGAAGCTCGCGATCAGTTCGTCCTCGGCCTTATGTGCTGCGGATTGTTCGCCGGAGTATGTTATCGGGGTCGCGACGCCACTCAGCAGCTTCTGCTTCATTCCTTCGGCATCCGCCGTCACGAACACGATGTACATGTTGTCGTACTGGAGATGGCGAGAGATCGCTGCGTTCACGTCATCGGCCGTGAGTCCTGCCAGACCCGGCCTGATGGCGTTCAGGTAGCCGTCACCTGGATAACCGTAGAACTCATCATCAATCGCGTATGCCAACCGGCGGGTTATCGTTGATCCCCAATTGACAGTATAGTTGCGCAGGAATTGCTTGGTCGCCTCGATCGTGTCCGCAGGCATGCCGTTGTCGACCAGGCGCTTCAATTCGCGCAACGCTGCCCTTGTCGCGAACAATGTACGATCGTGCAGGTTGCCAGGTGCCGTCAGTGATATCGGACGGATCCAGATCTCGAACAGGTGATGCCTACGAGCGACGTTTGTCGGCGGCACCTGCGTGGTGTAGCCGCGCGGATATGCTTCGATGTAGCTGTAGTCACCGTAGTTCATGCCGCGCGCTTCTCGGATCACTTGGTACAAGTGACTGAACGAGTTGCGGTGTTCGCCAAACCAGGAGTTTGCGGCCATCAGAGCAAAGAAGTCCGGCTCTCCACGCTCGAGCGAGATGGGGAATCCCAGAGATATCGCAGTTGCGTCGGTTTGCTTTTCGATAATCAAGACTTTGAAGCCGTCGGGCATCGGCGGATCTGCGGGAGGAGGCGAGGTGACGCTACCTGCCGGCAGTGCATCGAAGTCAGCGCGCACCCGCTGGGCGAAACCACTCGGGTATCCCCCTCCGGCGCCCACCACGACGTTGTTGCTGGTGTAGTAGGTGTCGTAGAACTCTCGGACGTCATCGAGTGTTATCGAACGAACCGACTCTACGTACCCCTCCTCAGGGTGCTCGTACGGAGTTCCCGCGTACGCGATGTTGAACAGCAGTTCTTTAGAAAGCTCTTCATCCCGGCCGAAGCGTCTCGACCGTTCTAAGTAATTCATGGTCTGGCTCTTCACCCGGTCGAAGTCTTCTTGTTTGAACGCGGGTGACAACAGCGCATTGCGGAACAACTCGTAGTAAGATTCCAGGTTGTCTCTGTGGATTCTGCCGCGGAACACGGTCATCTCTTTGTCTACGTTGTAACCGTATCCGGCAGCCATGGGGTACAACTTCTCGAGGATTGTCTGGTAACTATCCTGGGTGGTCGATCCATCAGAGAGGAGACTGGCGGTCAGTGCCGCGAGTCCTGCTTTGCCCTGTGGATCGTCCTGAGATCCGACCTTGACCCAGACGTTGAACGCGATGAATGGAGAATCAGGTTCTTCCAGTGTGACGGTGTCTCTTGGACCTCCACACGCTACCATTGCCGTAAGGCATGCGGACACTAGTGCTAGGCGCTGCATCACTCGCCCCCTTCCTGGATCATCAACA
>JAUVRV010000191.1 GCA_030597435.1 Gemmatimonadales bacterium
AACAGAGTCCCGCTTGGGTGGGGTGATCGATGTTGGCGAACAGTGATACCGTCCCTCCCTGCATCAGTTCAGCGTCGAGCGGAGGAAGATTCTTGTCCTCGGGCAGAGGGCGGCGGGCCGCGATCTGCGCACGTGCCAAGCGGAGACGATCCTGCTGTGGATGTATGACCAGCTCGCCACGGACGGCGTCAACGAGTAGTGGAGTCCCTTCTTGTATCTCCAGATCCTCCAGGGCGATTCCCCCGAGGGCCGGGATTCCCGCAGCTCTGAGTAGGATCGCCCCGTGCGACGTCAAGGCTGTGCTGCTCGTTACGAACCCCACCGCTCCCTCGCGCCGAGCCCGAAGAACGACACTGGGGCGTAGGTGCGGCACGACGTAGACGGTCGGGTCTTCACTGAATTGTCGCGGTTGGAATTCCCTGGGTCCATGAGCGAGCGCTCGCCTGATGCTCTGGCATATGTCCCTCAGGTCCTCTGCTCTTGCCTGCATGTAACTGTCGCTGCTCGCGGTCATGCGGGCGGCTGCGGCTGTGAACGCCTCACTCACGGCGTGATCGGCGTGGTATCGTTGGCTGCGTATCCGCCCCTCGATCGAGGCGAAGAAGTCCTTGTCGTCGAGCACTAGTACGTGGGCCGCTATGATCTGTTTCAGGTCTTCCTGGGCTGGCGAGTGCTCGCTGCGGACGTGCTGCTCGAGGTGGGTGCGCACCAGATCCGTAGCTTGGTTCAGCTTGACGAGTTCGTTGGCTACGTCCTCCTCTGCGATCATCGATGGTGTGACGGCGGAGAGGAGAGGCTCTTCAACTCGCGCGATACCGGAGGCCACCCCGGGGGAGATGACACGCCCCTGCATGCGCGCGCCGCCTGGGGTGTCGGTGCTCATGCGTCACCTCCTGCTGCGCACACCGCGAGGTGCATGACGGACCGCGCTAGATACTGCATGCTACTCGCCACGCCGATTGCACCGCACCCATTATCTGGTTCCGCTCTCGTGCGTCACCAACCACGTGTACGTCCAGGCCATCTGCTCGCAACGGCTCGACCAACTCGTCATTGGGTCGAGTGCCCACAGCAACGACCATCGAGTCGAACGGTCCCAGTTCGCGCGCACCGTCTGGGCTCCGCACCGTCACCCTGCCCCCATGAGCGCGCTCGAGAACGGTCTGGGTCAAGATCTCAACCGGGAGCTTCTGCAAACGGTTGAGTGTCATCTTGCGGGTGAGCGGTTCCATGTCGCGGGCTATGTCATCGAGCAACTCGACTACGGTCACGGTCGTGCCTGTGCTGGCAAGAAACTCAGCTACCTCGATTCCCACCATACCGCCGCCTACGATCAATACGTTCTGGCCCGGATCCACCCGCCGGGTCAGAACGTCATTCCCGGTCAGCGCTTCTTCGAGCCCGGCAATGGGGATCATTGCCGGGCGCGCACCGGCAGCGAGCACTACCACATCCGGATCGAGACTCGCTACCAGTTCAGCCGTTGCCTCCACGCCGGTCTTGATCTCCGCTCCGGACAGGGAGGCTAGCCGCAACAGCGAGCTGAAAGGCTTCCCCATGGCCGCCTTGCCAGGAGCCAGCGGGGCAAAGGAGAACTGCCCGCCCAACCCGTTGCGCTCCAGCAGTGTCACGCGGTGGCCCCTTCGCCGCGCGACGATAGCTGCGGTCAGCCCAGCCGGACCGCCTCCCACAACGACGACGTGACGCTCCTGTTTAGCGGGCGTCTCCGGCTCGCTCTCATGCCCGACCTCCGGGTTGACTATGCAGCCGAGCCCCTTGCCGGCTTTGACGCTGGCGAGACAACCCTGTAGACAGCTGCCACAGAGCATGATCTCGTCGTTGCGGCCTTCATTCATCTTGCGGGGGAGATCGGGATCGGCCACAAGCGGCCTGCCCAGAGCTACCAGGTCAGCCTGACCGCTGTGAACGACCTGCTCGATGTGCTCCGGATCGCCCAGGCGCCCTGCCGCGATGACGGGTACTCCGACCTGCGCCTTGATCTGTCCGGCGAGTTGCTGGTTGATACCGTCCGGCAGACTCATGTGTTGGTAGTACCACGGAGGTGTGTCACAGGCAGATCCGGTCACGACGTGAACTGCCGATATGCCCCAGTCGACCAGTCGCCGGGCGAGACGACGCCCATCATCCAGATCCAGTCCTCCGTCCAGCTGTTCACTTGCCGAAATACGAGCGAGAACCGGGATTGCATCCTCTAGGGCCTTCCGCACGGCAGCCACCACCTCGCGGGCAAACCGCTCCCCCTGTTCAGTACCAACACCGTACTCATCGGTCCGCTGGTTGGTTCGGGGCGAGAGGAACTGCGCCACGAGGTACCCCAGGCCACACTGTATTTCAACGGCGTCAAACCCGGCATCCCCTGCTCTCCGAGCTGATTCGGCAAAGGCCTGTACCAGGTCGCGGATTCGGGCCGTGTCGAGCGCCTGCGGTACGGCACCGGTGGCAGTGCAAGCCACTGCTGAAGGCGCCTCGGGCTGTTTGCCGGAGGCCTTGGGGTTGGCGGCACGCCCGGCATGGTTCAAGTGAGCGATGGCCCTGGCTCCGCCCTCGTGGATGGTCTCGACGAGCCGACCGAGTCCCTCGACCGCGTGGTGACTGTCTATCGCCAGCTGTCTGGGGTGCTCCTTACCAGCCACATCGATGTAGAGTGGCTCGACGATGATTGCGGCTACGCCACCCTCGGCGCGGCGTCGGTAATACGCGAGAAGTTGTTCTGAGACCGTCCCGTCAGGCCCGGCGAACCCGGTCTTGACAGGGGCCATCAGCAACCTGTTGGATAGCGCAAGATCTCCGATGTGTACTGTCTCAAACACATTCATGACGTCTCCTCGCTGTCCGTGCCATGACTCTCCCTCAATAAGAACGCGTTCCTAGTACTACGTTGATGCCAAACTTGCTCTCCAGGGTTGCCTTGATGTCGTCGAAATCAATCGGGCATTCTGCCGTTTCCATCGCGAGCTTTACACATGTTCCGAAATGCAGTGTCTCGATGGGCCGATCCAGATTGCTGGTGATTTCATTCAACAGCTTGACTCTGGGGAATACCAGTCCGGGGCAGTCGCCACAATCTGTCATGGCGACCAGTCCGATCTCATCATGCTGTGCGAACTCACCGTCTCTCTCTGCTATTCCCTTGTAGCACTTGGCGCAGGCGATACAAGAGTGATCCTGGATTCTCTTACAGTAGAGTATTGCGATTCTCGACATGACTATTCGCTCCCCCTTAGGAGTGACCGCGTTCCGTTAGTCGTACTTGCGGCGGATCGCCTCTGTTGCCATGGTGGCTTTCTGAACTTCCAGTGTCGGCCACGACGGCAAGTCGCGGTGACACAGCCGGTACTTTTCCGGGATCGGATGTGTGCCGATGACGACCGGTATCTGATACTGCCGCTCGATGAACTCCTTGAAGTATTCCACCGAGGGACATGGGGGGTATCCGACTACGAAACCTGTGGCCAGATGGATCGCCTCGGCTCCGTTGTTTATCATTTCCTCCGGAACGTACTCGATGTTTCCGCCGGGACACCCGCCGCAAGTCGTGAAGCCGACGACCTCCAGGGGCTCGTCCTCGGAGTAACCGGAGAACGCCCCGGTCCGCTCCCGTACGGAGCGGAAGCACTTCCCGCCTGCACAATCCCTGTATCGATCACAGATGATGATGCCGATCTTCATATCGTTCTCCCGAGTAAATCGATGTGACTCGCATCAGATCACGGCGACTCAGTGATCGCAGATGTTCTCGCCGGCCTGCAAGGTTCCTGTGAGATATGCCTCCACGATTTTCTCAGGTTCTTCTGAGGGCGCGCCGATGATCACTTCGATGCCGCGCTCAGTAAACAGGCCCTGCGCATGTGGTCCCATGCCACCAGCGACGACTATGTTAGCTCCACGATCGGCAAGCCAACGCGGCAGGAGCCCGGGTTGATGCTCTGGGGCTTCGACTTCTTCCTTCTTGAGAATCATCTTAGACTTGAGATCGGCGTCAATGAGAGCAAAACGTTCACAGTGACCGAAGTGCGCGCACAGCTTGCCGTCAATCAATGGGATCGCAAAACGCATGAGTTGCTTTTCCTTTCTCGGTCTATTGTCAGACCTATGTGATGCCCACGGCGCGGGCCGCGGGTTCAAGTTGAACTCCATGTGTGGACGCTATGCTCTGGAGGTTCAGCCATAGCGCCCGTATGTCATCTGCCGCACCGCATTCCAATTCGACCGTCGCTCGGGCCTCTATCTGGGCGGACGTTACATGCATGTCGTAGCGAACGCGGCCGGCAACCGGGGCGCCCATCTCCTGCGCAGTGCGTTCGATCTGCTCCGCCATAGACGGGTTCACGTCCCACTTGTTGACGCATACCGCCGCCGGAATGTCGAAGTGCTTGGTGAGGTGCAGCACACGCTCGCGATCGTGTTCGCCCGACACAGTGGGCTCAGTCACCACGAGGACCAGCGACGCTCCGGTCAGTGAGGCAATCACCGGGCAGCCGACCCCGGGCGGACCGTCTATGATGATCAGCTGTTTGCGTTGTTCTGCTGCAATCCGTTTCGCCTCGCTACGGACCGTCGCCACCAGCTTGCCGGAGTTGCCCTCGGCGGCCCTGAGTCTGGCGTGCACCAACGGTCCTCCACGGGTCTCGGAGACGAACCATTCACCCGAGTGGCGTTGTGGAAAATCAATTGCCTCTTCCGGACAGAAGCGAACACACACTCCGCACCCATCACATGCAATGGGGTCGATCCAGTACGGAGCATCGCCGTGACCTGCGCCGTTCACGCGTACGGCATCGAATCGACAGTGCTCCACGCAGTCCCCGCATCCGAGGCAGTCGTCTCCACGGATGACGGCGACATGGCCACTGTAGAACTGCTCGCGTAGCTTGACTGTGGGCGCCAAGACCAAGTCGAGGTCGGCCGCCTCCACATCGCAATCTGCTAATACGGCATCGCTTGCCAGAACAGCAAACGAAGCGACGATGCTGGTCTTGCCAGTGCCGCCTTTTCCGCTAATGACCACTAGCTCATGCATTGGGACACTCACTGCTGACTCGCTGGAACAGCAGATCGAACGTCGCACGCATCTCCGGGATGGCGTCGATGATCGTCTGGCCACGGGAATAGGCTTCTGCTATGCGCCTGTCATCGGGGATCTCCAGCAGCACCGGTATGTTCTCCGATCTACAGTACTCGCGTACACGGCCGTTCCCGATACTTGCCCGGTTCACGACTACGCCGCAGGGAATCTGCAGCTCCCGTATCGCAGCCACCGCCAGCGTGAGATCCCGCAACCCGAAGGGCGTGGGCTCGGTGACCATGACGACGTAGTCGCACTCGCGCACTGATTCGATCATTGTGCAGGAGGTACCCGCGGGTGAGTCAACGATCGTGACCCCGTTCGTAGCGGCATGTGTTTTCACCGCTCTGATTATTGGCGGGGCAAGCGCCTCTCCCACGTTGAGCCTCCCCTGAATCAGTTCGACTCCGCGGCATTGGCCTTGCTCTATCACTCCTATCGTACGAGCGACCTCCGGGATCGCGCCCGCCGGACAGACCTTCATGCAGCCACCGCAGCCGTGGCACAGTTCCGGAAACACCAGCGGCACGGTCTTGAACGAGACTATGGCGTTGAATTCGCAGAATTGCCCGCACTCACCGCAGGCTGTGCACTTGGCCTCATCTACCTGCGGTATGGGTATCCCGACGGTTTGCGTCTCGACAATGTCGGGTCGAAGAAACAAATGGCAGTTTGGTTCCTCCACATCGCAGTCGAGTAGCCGGGTCGGACCAGCAGTCACCTGGGCGAGGTTGACCGCGACAGTTGTTTTTCCCGTGCCGCCTTTGCCGGACGCGATAGCGAGTCTCATCGCTCAGGCTTAGGCCCAATGGCCTTCCGTATCAGCCGCGTTGGCTGGTTGTAGCTCGCCGGCGGTGTACCGGTCGATCGCCTCCGTCACGGTTCCTGCTGCACCGACGACGACCT
>JAUVRV010000190.1 GCA_030597435.1 Gemmatimonadales bacterium
CAATGAAGGTCGACGCACCGATATGGTCTGCCCGCATTGCGGGAACAGCGCCGGTGAACTGGGGCGCGCGATCGTCGCTCTCTCCTTGGGCTATCTGCTTGTACCGCTCGACCAGTTCCCGGATGTCTTCCTTGAGCACCGCGAGGTCGGTGATACCCTGGTCCACCGTCTTGAACAACCCAATGATGTCCCGTTTGATTGCTTCTCGCTCAGCACTCGTTCCAGCAGAATCCAGTCGTCGAGCGATCTCATCGTACAAGCTGCGCCACGGATCGACTATTAGTTCACTCATGGGCCATCTCCGCCGTCAGCGCATCGAGCGAAATGCGTTCTTCCGAACTGAGCAACTTCGGCACTGCCAGCACAACCAGAGTGCGGTCGTCGCGTGATAGAATACCGCTGATGTACTCCGCCGCTAATCCTTGCACCATACTCGGTGGCGGCGACACCTGCTCCGCCGACACCTTCAACACCTCGAGCTCGGCGTCCCCCACGCCACCGCCCCTGCCCTGTTCCGGCGTCACATTCTCTCCGCGTGTCTCGTTCCTGATCGCGGCGTCGGTTTCGAATCGCTTCCTCAGGTCAATGACTGGTACGATCTCCTCGCCATACCGTATGGTGCCCTCCAGATAGTCTGGAGCCTGTGGCAGCGGACTGGGGGGTGCATATCGGAGTATGCGCTCAACCTGAAAGACGCTGAAGGCGAACTCATGTTCACCGATACGAAAGGTCACCAGTTGGATTTCGTCGCCGACGTTCATGTCTGCTCGCTCACTCCGGCGGGTGTCAGCCGTTCTACCAGCGCTTCGATGTCTACCACGGGGATCAGCATGCCACCGCGTTCGGCGACACCGGCTGCCCAGGGAAGCTGCCATGCTTCTGGAACCGGCTCCAGCGGATCCGGGACGACTTCGTCAGCGTCGTCGACCTCGAGCGCCAGGAGCGTGTCCCCTGCCTTCGCCAGCACCACTGTCCTGCCGAGATCGGGCGCTGGAGTGCCGTTGGTAAGCAGGGCGGCGAGGTGTACCAGCGGGACCAGGCGGTCGCGCATCGGCGTCACACCGCGTACCGCCGGATGTGTGCTCGGCGCCGGGTACAACTCGAATCCGTCGGCCACCGCCAGCACCTGATCGACTCTGAGGCCGTATTCGTTACCTTCAGCTCGGATCAGTAAGTACCCGTCCATCACCTGCTCCGGTACGACAGTTCTTGTTCTATTCTAGCAGCGAGACCGTCCAGCGGCACCACAGAACTGGCGCCGCCCGCCTCGATCGCAGCCTTGGGCATCCCGTACACCACCGACGAATCTTCGTCCTGGGCCATGCCTGCCCCTCCGGCATCGCGGATCGCCCGGAGGCCTTCCGCACCATCGCGTCCCATGCCGGTCAAGACGACACCGATGGCTCGTTTTCCGTAATGCTGTGCCACCGAACGGAACATCGGATCAGCCGCAGGACGGACTCCCCACACCGGAGCTTCCCGACTCAGCCTGATCCGAGCAACAATGCCCGACTCTACCCTCATATGATAGTCGCCCGGTGCCACGTACACTGTGTCTGCGTCAATTGTCATGCCGTCGTCAGCCTCGACGACCTTGTTGCAGCTGGATTCGTTCAAGCGCGCGGCGAGACTCTGAGTGAACTTGGGTGGCATGTGTTGCACGATCAGGGTACCCGCACCTACACCAGTGGGGAGGGCCGGGACAAGTCGGGCCAGTGCACCTGGCCCCCCAGTACTCGCTGCGATCGCCACCGCAACATATGCCTCACCTAGCGATCGGGCAGGTCGCTCCGGTAATGGCACCGAGACTGGACGTACCACGGATGGTGTATGTGCCACCACCGCCAACTGCGCGGCATCCAGTGCCCGCAGCAAAGCCGGCCCTATCGTGGCCGGAGCGTCGGGCTCACCGCGGTCAGGCTTGGCCACCACCTCGACAGCTCCCAACTCCAGTGCTCTGATCGCCGCCTCTGTGCCGGGCCGGGCATATGCGCTCACCACGACTATCGGACGGGGCTGGTCCTTCATGATCAACGATATCGCCTGCAGCCCATCGAGCCTCGGCATCTCGATGTCCATCGTTACGAGATCGGGATCGAGCCGGCGGATCTTGTCTATCGCGTCCAGACCGTCTCGAGCCGTTCCCACTTGCCGATACTGCTGTGATTCCGTCAGAATATCTGAGATAACGCGTCGCATGAACGCGCTGTCGTCCGCCACCAGAACGGTGGGGCGTGAATCAGAGTGCGTTTGTGCCACCATGCACAGACCGAACTGTCACCGAGCCCGACCCGACATCAAACCAAACCGAGCGGCTACCCTTCCCCCCGACCGCCTCTCCGACAACCGGGATCCCCGCCTTCCGCAACGCCAGTCTGCACGCTGCTAAGTTACGCTCTCCTATGTGCACCGTTCCCGCCGCCAACAGGTCGGAGAACATGCTGGCACCGCCGACCATCCGGGCAACCATCAACGGATGTGACGCACCGCGTCCGGTCATCTGCTCCGCCAAGGCGGGAACCGCCGTATCGGCGGTGCGGCCCGGATTCGATCTGTCGCGGGATAGCGACTTGGATGGCAGGAGAACATGCACCATTCCACCCACCCCGGCACGGGGATCGTGGAGTAGCACGGCCACGCAGCTTCCCAGTCCCAGTGCCGTCAGGGTCTCGCCACCGTTTGATACGACGATCATACCGAGGCGGACAAGCTGCTCAGAGTTACGTTGGTTCACGATCTGCTGTAGATGCGCTCTCGTGCATCTTCCAATTTCAAACGTTCTCTAGCATGGCCGAACAGCGTTTCGGCTCTCCCGAGCACCAGGTACCCTCCCAGATTGAGTGCATCGATGAAGCCAGACACCAACCGCTTCTGGGTTTCCCGGTCAAAATAGATCAACACGTTACGGCACATGACGAGATCGTATGGTGGATTGGGCGCCGGCTCCCGCGTGATATCATGTCTGATGAAACGTACCATCGAGCGGATTTCGGGTTTGAGCGATTTCGGTGATTGGCCCGTGAAGTAGCGTCGGGTCAACTCCGTGGGCAGTTCTTCGAATGCGGCGTCGCCGTATTGACCGACCGACGCCCTCTCCAAGCTGCGCCTGTCGAAGTCAGACGCGTCGATATGCGTCATTGCTGCAGCCGGCCCTGTCCTGCGTTTGTGCTCCGAAATGAGGATCGCCAGTGTGTATGGTTCTTCCCCCGAAGCACACCCCGCAGACCAACACCGCAGATGCCCTGCCTGTCGCTGCATGAGGTTTGGCATAACCGATTGCGCGATTGCGTCCCAGGTTTCCCTGTTACGATAGAACTTCGTGACGTTGATGGTTAGCGTGTCGATTAGCTTATCGTATTCTCCGGCATCCTTGTCCAACAGCATCGCGTAGTCGTCGTAACTGTCGACCCCTCTGGCACGCATGCGGACTGCCACACGACGTCGGAGGCAACTCTCCTTGTACGCATCGAATCCGAAGCGACGCTCGAGTGCGATCTTCTTCACCAGTGTCGCTAAGTCAGGATCGTGGTCCCACCGGCTCACTTGAGGGCACTCACCGTTTCCAGATTGGTTAGCGCCAATTCGTGGTTGGGATTGATCTCGAGCGCCCGCTTCCATAGTTCGGACGCGAGTTCTCGGTCCAGCCGCTTGTACGCGATGTTGCCGAGCTTGAAGTACACATCGTCACCCAACTCGGGCTGTAGCTTGACGGCCCGTTGATATGCATCCCAAGCATCATCGTATCTGGCCGAGCGATAGTGGAGATCACCGAGGTTCTTCGACAACTGCGGCAGAGAGGGTTCGTCAGCCAATGCCGCTTGCAGCAATTCGATGGCTTCGTCCACGCAGCCGAGCAACTCGAGCAGGGCACCGAGATTGTTGCGTAGCACGGAGTGCTCAGGATACGCTGCGACTCCGTCTCTCAGGATGGACTCGGCCTCGTGGTACTCCTCCAAGCCAGCAGCAGCCAGGGAACGTCCCCAGTACCACAGGGCACTCAGTTGGTCGTCTCCGGTCACTTCTTGCGCCCGGTCGAGTCGACCCGCGGCGACCTCGTAGTCGCCGCGCAGCAGCGCCCCCACTCCCCAGCCGGTCATGATACGCGGATCCCGACGTGCCCGCGTAGCGGCCTCCGCATACGTCGCCTCAGCTTCGTCGAACTGCCCGTTCTTCTCGTAACTCAACGCCAAGTCGTACAACACGGCCGGCCTGGAGCCGCCCCGCTCTGCTGCTTCCCTGAAGAACTCGATCGCCTGCGGCCATTGGGCCTGCCTAAAGTGGATCAACCCTATGTAGAAGTAAGTACTACCGTCGGAGGGGCGGAGTTCAACGACTCGGCGGAACTCCCGCAGTGACTCCTCCAACATTCCGGTACGGTAAAAGGCAACTCCCAAGTTCCGGTGTTCGTCCACCCTGACGTCGGTCGCCTCCGTCTTCTCTCCTACATCACTGCGGCCCACACGATGGACGAAACCTGCAGTGATCAATCCGTACAGTGCCTTGCCAACCTCGAATTCCACGAGGGTAGATTCCTCGACGAGGACGGTTACGTCCCTGGTACCATCCAGTAGTGGAACGATGACCTGCTGTTCGTCTGTGAGAGACACTGCGGCCGACTTGAGGTGTGCTTCGTCGACCTTGAATACGATGTCGAAGGAGGGGATTTTCTTCTCGATGAGACTCCACTCGTCTACCCGCCGCGCACCCTCGAGCAGCAGTGCCTCTGGATCGATCGCAACCAGGAAATCCTGGCGATGCGGTTTGACGTCGCTTTCGAACGTGAACGCTCCTCGCCTCCACGTTAGCAGGAAGTAAACCGCCTCCTCTATCTGGATCCTGATGAAGTGCTCCAGCTCGGGGCGGGATATGGCACCCGTCTCGACCAGTATCTCGCCCAGCTTCTTGTCCCGATCGCGGTCCTGCAGCTGTATTGCCTCTTCCAACTGCTGCGCAGTGATCCTGCCGCGCTGGCTGAGGATATCACCCAGCCGGTCGCGACGATTCACGACGGTTGCGTAGCTGATCCTACCGTTTTCGAAGAAGATGTACCCGAGGCTGGACCTGTCCGTTATGGCCAAGCACCCGCTCTTGCGCCCAAGCGACAGCATCTGTAGCACATCGGGTAATGACGCTTCTTTGAGACTACCCTTGATAGCCACTAGCTGAATTCCTCGATCAGACGTCCAGCCGGATCAGGCCAGTGCCATATCATCTTCTCCCGACTCTTGACGCCGCCTGCCGGGGCAATCAGAACACCGCTGGTACGCATCTTGGCGGACGGCCGACGCACCTTCGGAAGCGCTCCCTCAATCAGCTCACGCGCGATCGCGGCCGTCGGTGGAACACCCTGCATGTCTGCCGAGTCCAACACTCGCTGCACGAGTCCCATCACCGCACGAGCAGATTCGGCCGGTCGGTCACCCAGGTAATCTGCCAGTTCAGGATCCGCCTCACCCACGTGGTCCTCGAGCATCCGCACGGCAAGGCCACGGCGTAACACACGGTCCGGCGGTGACAGCTGGGTCACGCAGGCGTCTTGCAGCACCTTGCGGAATTCGTCCAACAGTCCCTTCACATCAGACGGCGGCACGTTGAGGGTGAACACGACCTGCCCGGGTACGGCGAGCAACTTCTCGACCTGGTGCAGCAGTTGTTGCTGTGTCGCATCTCTGTCGGCGAGCAACTGAACGTCATCAATCAGCAGTGCCTTTGCGGCACCGAACCTCACGAGCCACTCATCCAACCGATTGCCCTGGATCGCCTGGGTCAGAACGTCATGGAAGTCCTGAGCCGACAGACACGCCACGGGTGTTACCTGTGACTCGAGCAGCGTGTTGCCGATCGCGTGCAGCAAGTGTGTCTTCCCGATCCCCGGGCTGCCGACTATCACGAGTGGATTCACGCTGGAGGCGGGATCTGCTACGACTTGACGGGCAAACTCATGCGCATCCTTGTTGGCGCCACATTCGATGTAGCTGTTGAATGTCCAAGCCGCGGACGGACCG
>JAUVRV010000315.1 GCA_030597435.1 Gemmatimonadales bacterium
CGCAACACCGGCCGCGTTGTGACACCCTGGGCTGCCGGCGGCATTACAGCCACGGTTAGCGATGGGTCCTGGAAGCTGCCTGCCACACTCTTTAGTTCGACTTGTCGCGACACCCACATCTCTCCACCACCGGGTCTCGCGCCTATCGTGACCCAATCGCCCGTGAGAAAACCCGACAACTCAGCGTCCTCCAGCGAGCGTGCCAGGTAGATAGTGAGTTCAGCGTCCACGTCGATCCCCTGGACCTGACCCTGCAGTCGGTATACGCCCTCTCTGTCATCATCCATCACGCCGATCGTCAAGAGAGGGGTCGTAGTAGCTACCAGGCTGCCGAACACACCGATACCACCGGACAGCCGATTGATGAAGCCCCGTCCGGTGAAGTCGTTGTTGGCTGAGCGTGCAAAGTCATAGTAGCTGCTATCCGACAAAGCAGCCGTCAACATGTAGTGACGCCCGGCCTGAAACAGATCGTAACCCGTTCCTCCACCAAACACATTCAGAGCATCACCCGGTACCGACAAGGCTGTCGTGTCCGCAAAGATCTTGGCACCGGGCTCGATCCGCTCGACGCCCGTTATCTCGAGTATTCCGGTGCGTCTTATTTCGAGTTGCAGCAGCCTCCCAGCCAAGGCATCCAACCAGACCCTCAGCGTATCCTGGTCGCGGTCGAACAGCATCACGCTGTCGCTGCCGAACGCCAGCGTATCGCCCTTGATGACCAGGGTTGCACCCTCCATCCCCGGGATACGGGTCGTGCCGGTTACGGTGTCGCCACTCGTTGTCTCTACCCGCAACTCCAGCCTGTCTCCCGGCCGCATGGTGGGGCAGGACGGCGGCCCCCAGTATACCCCCGGCAACTCGAGCAAGAAGGGCGCTTGCGGCTTGCTCGTGAACAGGACTGGATTGCCGCACGAGTCCGATGGTAGGTCGAGATTGGCAACCGTGACGACGGCACCATCAATTGGATTCTTGGGCGCCCCTTCGATCGGAATGATTGCGTCCACGCTGAACCCATAGTCCACTGTTCCGGTGAATGTCTCTTCCAAAACGATGAACTGTTGGCTGAGATCGGGGCGCATGACCGCCTGCACGACTACGGTCGGCTCACCATGGGGGATCTCTACCTCGCTCAGATCGCACGCCAGAACTACCACGGCAGGCAACACGAAAACGTGGTACGACCGTGACGTGTACATGGGTTATCCTGGGTCGAACAGAGGAACCACCACGCCGAGCCACAGCCCCCACCACCGGTCTTGCCTTCCGCTGCCCGGATGCTGCACCGGCTGCTCCAATGCGACTGCGGGTCCGCCAAACGAGGCGGGTGAGCAGGACTGCACCGTGCGGGGCAAGTCCGTCCCTGACTCGCGCAGGCCCTCGAGACAGGTGGCCCACCTGCCGGCCTTGGTATGACTGAAGTCCTTGAACCGGGTGGCACCCAGTCCACCGCCGGCTTCCAGCCGGACCCTTCTGTCGAGCAGGTATGTGACTCCAGCCGACAGCCCCAGTTCGACACCGGTGCCGTTGAAATCACCGTCTCCTTGCCAGCCCGCCTCCAACACTATGCCGGTTCTCACTCCAACAAACGGGGTGCGCTTCTTTGACACCATTCTGAATGCGTACCTGGGCTCCAGGTAGAATGTCGACAGCCGGTACTGCTCGCGAACTCCCTCGATGTCGTGCACGCCGTAGCGAAACCCTGCGCCCAACTGAAACCCGCTCACAGTCAGGAGCCGGACAAACGCGTTCAGCGTTAGCGCGCTCTGTATCAGCTCGCCACCATCACCCGGCGCAACGATACCTACGTTGGCACCCACCGCCAGGTTCGAGGTTTCGTGCAGGACAATCACGATCTGCTCTTCACGCAACTCGAAATCCTGCACGTGCAGTTGACCGGGCTCCAGCCGCAGTGTGGCACTGGACTCTTCCCAGCTCTTACCACTGGTCACGGCTGTTAGTTCAACATTGGCGGACACGTCGCAGATCCGGTAATAGCCGGACCAATCCGTCACCCCCGAACGTGGTGCGGCGGCGGCTTCGCCGGGAGTCCCGCCCTCTGCTACACTCTCACTGATTCTTACAAACACCTCGGCTATCGGTTCTTTGGACCGACTATTGCGCACAAAACCGGAGACGATGGCCCCACCGTCGGCGGGATCGCTTTGCGGACATAGCGTGGTCCACATGGCATCGCGCATCGGCACCGAAAGGTCGACCGTCAGGACCGTATCTCGTCCTACGGTCACTTCTGTGGGTGGCGGAACGAAGCCGAGATCATCGAGCACCTCGTGGGTGAACGTCACACCGTATGTGTTCTGCACGACGTCGTCTATTACAAACTGACCACTGTCATCCGTCACAGCCTCATAGACAGTACCTACCAGGGTGACTTTGGCACCGCGTAGTGGTTCGCCGGTGTCGCTGTCGAGTACGGTACCTCGCAGAGTCGCGCCTCCCGCGCGACTAACCGGACGGCCTTGGATGGTCTCGATCTCGTTCACCCAACCGCCGACTTCCCTTATTGCCGCAAGAACGGTCTCCTCCTCCGCCCGCACTCTCACCGGTCCCGTCGTCCGAGCACGCAGACCGATCACCGGTATCCGCAGCCACCACCGCCGCACGATCCAAGGTCCGTTGGCCAGGTGCTCAAACTCCACACGCCCACCGATCCTGTCGGCCGACACCGACCAGGGAGGATCGGTGTAGCGGAACTCGAGGTCCCTCAGCTCCCCGGTCACCGCATCGACCCACAGAACACCCTCGACATCAGGCTTGTCTCGATCGGGCACGGGTTCGAACGCTAAGCCCACCACATCCGAGCGATCGGCATCGCTGCGTCGCGCAACGAAGCAGTGAGTACCCACAAAAGCATCCGAGAGCAGGGCTTTGGCGTCGGGACCGTAGTAGATCCACTCATTGGAACCGACATCCTGGATGTAGCCGGCCTCGGCCAGGCGGTCCGCCGGGGGGCTGTGGAACGCTCCGCCGGTGGACAATCCGCTCTGGTGCCAACTGTTCTGTTCTCCGACGACCTCCAGAGTCCGTGGATCCAGTTCCCGCTCGTACCGCACAGACCTGACCCTCAGCAGCTGCTGAGATTCGGTCCACGCCACGGCCTGAAGCGCTTTCTGCGCCTCCCCCCAAAGAATGGCCGTCGGGAGCCCACCTTCCGGTAGAACGCGGCAGGTCCGCTGGCCTTCGACCACGACCGCAGGTAGGACGATCTCTAACCCAGGGATCTCGAACAGGAAGTCAACGGTCTTGCCCCACGCCACATCGATTGGTGCTGAGATCGAACTCTGGACACCGACGATCTGCGACTGCAGTCTGAACTGCCCTGCGGCGGGAGCGGCTATGGTGAACCGACCCCCCGGGTCGGTCAGGACCCTTCGCACCTCAACGGAATCGGCGTCGAGCAGCACTATGAACGCGCCGCGGATCGCCGCGTTGGTCGAAGCATTGATGAGCTGGCCCCTGATCTCCTGGGCCGTGAGTGACAGTGTTTGGGTGAGGGAGACGACGATGAACGCGATGAGTGCTACGTACCCACGCGCGGTAACCGTATGGGGTACCTCAAGCCATCTGGGAACGCGGACTGGCTTCATCATCGACCCTGTCGAGGTTCACAGAGCGGTGAGTCTGAATGAAGGGATTTCGACCCACGTCCTGTGGTTGACAACCAGTGGTGCCACTGCAACAGCCGATCCACATATTGTGACACGTGGAGTGCGTCGCGGTTCCAGGCGATCCCCGGTCCGTCAATGCGAACCAGTTCGCCCACTGTTGAATCTAGCACGATTGAAATGTCGAATGATGAATGTCGAAGTCCCCCCGACCCAGCACAGTCGAATGTAGAATGTCGAATGATGAATGATGAATGACGAAGTCCCCCCAACCCAGCCCAAGGGCGGAAGGGACTTCTACATTCAAGATCCCGGATTCGAACTTCGAGGTTTTCTAGAAACGGTAGTTGAATCCCATCATCAAGATGGGTTTCCACTTGGGCTGCCCGATGGCTGCGTCGGCATCGGAATACGTGAAATCCTCGCGGGGATTCACGTTGTCGTTATCGGGATTGTAGGCAGTGTCGTGGCCGCTGAGCGTACCCGAGAAGAAGTGGTCGACTCCGGCTGAGAGCACCATGTCAAAGCGCGAACTCACGCCGAAATGTCCCTCGAGTCCACCGCCGAGCCCCCACTGATTGCTCCTCACGTCAAAATCTTCATTTCCGCCTACAAACTTGAAGTTGCCGGTGAATCGAGAGTGGCGGACGCCGCCAAACAGGAAGGTTCGTGATTGCGACAGCAG
>JAUVRV010000299.1 GCA_030597435.1 Gemmatimonadales bacterium
ATACCGACATAGCTGTGGAGTAGTTCGGGGTGGTTGCTCGCGGTGTGGGCACCGAGGATCGAACCCCACGAGATTCCCATCAGATAGACTTTGTCGACGCCGACACGCTGACTCATCATCGCGATGAGTTCGTGTGTGTCCGACAGCAGCCGATCGAACGTGATCGACTGTGGGTCGATCCCGTCGTCGTACGATTTGCCGCACCCTCTTTGGTCCCAGGTCACCACCGTGAAGTGGCGCTCCAACCCACTGAATGCGAACCGCGCATAAAAAATGGCGGGGCTCCCAGGTCCGCCGTGCAAGAAAATGAGAACCGGGTTGCTCACGTCGTACCCGCGGATCAGGACCCACTGCTCCACACTGCCTAGTGTGACCGGCTCCAGTGACGCGATTCCGTTGGGGCTGATGATCGCTTCGGTGTAGCTACCGTCTCTTGCCGGGTTGTCCGGTCCTCCATGGACGTTGGCCTCGACGCCTGTTCCTTCGCTGCAGCCGAAGAAGAATACGAGCCCAAACGTGATGGCCCAGCGGTAACTTTGTGCCTTCCTCTTCAGGAACATTCCCGTACCCCTGTCCTAGGGTGATCACTCCCGCACGTACCTGACAGCATCCGTCTGCGTGCGCCGTGCCCTACACGCTGGCGTTTCTACATAAGAGAATGTGTACCATGTTTTGCCGCAAACAGTTCATATCGATCTCGGGACCCGTCGTTTCTGGGAATCGTGGGTTTGAACGACGCCATCACCATGCCGTTGGAGCGGGGGATCAACGAGATCTTCGCGATGGTTACCGAGACGTTTGGTGGATGGGGTCTGATGGGAAGGTTTGACGAGGAACTAGACCTGCCGGTTAAAGAGCATCACCGGACCAACCTGATCTGGCAGACGCCTGACGTATTACTGACTCCCGAAACGGTACTGTGGGATCCGCAGAGAGACGTTCTCTACGTATCGAACTTCGATGTGCGCTTTCAGGCCACGCCGGATCGCACAGGCTACATATCTAAGCTCGATCTCGACGGTGAAATCCAGGAGCAGCAGTGGATCACCGACCTCGACGCACCCACCGGCATGGCAGTCCACGGCGACAGACTCTATGTGGTGGAGCGTGGCTTCCTGGCGGAGATCGATATTGGGCGAGGTGAAGTGATAGCCAGATACGAACTGCCGGGCGCAGTGTTTCCCAATGATGTCGTGGTCGATCAGGATGGCAGCATCTACGTGTCTGATACATCGCCAAACGGCAAGATCTTCAGGCTCGAGGGTGGTGACGTCGAGGTTTGGCTCACCGGTGAGGAAGTCAACAGGGTGAACGGGCTGTTCATTCATGATGGAGAACTGCTGATGGGTAGCTCGGGGGACGGTTTTCTCAAAGCCGTGAACTTGAGTGACAAGTCGGTGAGAAATGTCGTCTGCCTCGGCGCGGGTATCATCGACGGAATCAGGGTAACGGAAGAGGGCAACTATCTGGTTTCGCACTGGGGGGGGCAGGTTTACGAGGTTCGTCCGTCCGGCGAGGTGGTCGAGTTGTTGGACACAATGGGGCAGAAGCTGAATGTGGCAGATTTCGAGTTCTTGCCAGACAGGAATCTGCTCCTGGCGCCGACGTACATGGGAAACCGGGTCTCCGCTTACACTGTGAGACCCTAGCCACAGTATGACGGGAGATCCTGAGATCGGTGTTGGAACTCTTGACTGGATGCAAGTGCGCAGGAGGTCAGCTCGGCAAATGGTGAATATCACAGTCATACTCGCTTTCGGTTTGGTGGGACCGGTGCCACTACTTGGACAGATGCGGCAACAACCGGCTGCTGAACCTCAGTTTCCTGTACCGGCCCGGATCCTCGTCGACGGGAAGTTCGACCGCTGCGAAGGCATTGCGTTCAACGGCGAGGGCGATCTCTACGTTGCGGGCAACCGCGCGTTGTGGCGTGTGAGCACTACGGGAGATGTCACGAAGATCGTCGATCTCTACAGCAACCTCGGTCTGGCACCAATCGGTGACCGAGACATCTTGATGGCGGACTTCGGTCCGACCAGCCGGTTCGACACCGGCCCCAACGTCGATGGCATTGTGTGGCGCATTTCGCCCGAGGGTGACAAGACCCGCATCGTAGACGGCGGTGTTGGTGACCCCAATGCACTGGTCATCTTGAGCGACAGCACGTTCCTCATTTCCGATGACGCTACCGACGAGATCTTTATCGCGGACATGACGGGCCGAGTGGGTTTGTTCACCGACGCGATCGGGCATCCCAATGGTCTGGCGTTGTCGGCCGATGGCTCGACGCTCTTCGTGGCGCAGATATTTGGCAGCCTGCGTCCCATGACGATCGACGATCGGATCTGGGCGATGTCGTTGGAGAACGGAGTTCCGGTGGGTGAACCCCAGGTGATCGCGCACACCGGCGAAGGTGCCGCCAACGATGGCCTCGCGCTGGACGAGTTGGGGCGCATCTACGTAGCCGCCAACGGAACCGGTCAGATCCTGCGGATCGATCCAGAGACGGGTGACATCGTGCTCATCGCCGAGAACATGCCCGGTGCTGCGAGCATCGCCTTCGGCCGAGGGGAGTTCGATCATCACTCGATCTATGTAACATCGACGCGGACCGGGAAGGTGTGGGAGGTGGGGGTCGGCGTCGCGGGGGCGAAATTGCACAGATAGGGATTCAACGTACTCCTTCCCCTCCTCTATCTCCTTCCCCTTCTCCATCCGAGTATGCCGCTTGCGCACGCCAGTCATTTTATTTATCTTGTTATTTAAATCAGCAAGAAGAGGCCCCAATGGGGAAGGGTACACATCTCGGAGAAGCCGAACACCTGATGCTGCTGGCTGTTTGGCGGCTTGGCAAGAACGCCCACGGTGTGACGATCCGCGACGAGATAGCCGAGCGAACGGGACGTCGATTGTCCGTGAGTGCTGTCTACGTCACCCTCGTGCGACTCGAGAAGAAGGGTTACGTGTCGTCGTTCCTGGCGGACCCGACTCCTGTGAGGGGAGGCAAGGCCAAGCGCTTCTTCACGGTGAAGAAGAGAGGCGTTGCTGAACTGGAGCAATCCCGCCGCAGGATGGAGCGGATGTGGGAAGGTCTGGGCGCCGCCTCCGATACGGAGTTGGCCTCATGACGGGCCCTCCGACCGGTCCAATGCAACCTTTGCCTTCACTGCCGGCGTTCCTGCTTCGGCTGGTACTTCCCCACGAGTATCGTGATGAGATTCTCGGTGACGCTCGCGAGGCCTACGACAACGACGTACGCGAGCGAGGTGAGGCGTTCGCACGCAACCAACTATGGCGTGAAGTCTTGTCATTCCGTCCACTCCAACTGAGATGGGAAGCTCGTGGCCTGCGAACTCGAAGCCGGACCGCGGCATCAGCGAGAAACAAACCGATGCAATCAATCTTTGGCGATATCCGTTACGCACTGCGTGTACTCACCAAAGCTCGTGGTTACACCGCGGTGGCCGTCATCACCATAGCGCTCGGCGTGGGAGCCAACACGGCGATCTTCAGTGTGATAGACGGAGTCTTGCTCAGGCCACTGCCATATTTCGAGCCTGAACGCATCGTGCGGGTGTGGCAGGAGCAAACACTCACCAAGAGCCTACTGGACCGGTTCGAGGAGCAGACTCGTTCCTTTTCCGGCCTTTCCGGAACTGCGACAGAGACCTTCTCGTTCACCGGAGACGGCGAGCCCGAAGAACTGATCGGTGGCATTGTCTAGGTAAACCACTTCACGGTCATGGGTGCGCACCCTGCCTTGGGTCGAGCGTTCACGACTGAAGAGGAGATTCCAGGCAATGGGCGGGTAGTGTTGCGGAGTCACGGTCTGTGGACCCGTCGGTTCGGATCCAATCCGGAGATCGTAGGCAAATCGATCACCCTGGGTGGTGCGCGAGAACAAACGCGAACGGTCATTGGCGTGCTACCCGCGCGCTATGACCCGATCGTGCCAACGTGGAGTGTTTGGGTTCCCATGGAAGTAGATCCCTCATACTTCCCGGACTATGAAGGTACCGCACGTTACGCCGTGATAGGAAGGCTCGCACCGGGTGTCACCATGGCGGCTGCCACCGCAGATGTGCATGCGCTGGCGCAAGAGGTGCAAGCCGAAAGCTCCTGGATTCCGGAACAGGTGGCACAGGCGGCCGGTGTCGTTTCGGCACGCGATGCACTAGTGGGAGACATCAAGCCTCGCCTGCTGGTGTTGTTTGCCGCAGTGGGATTGGTACTCCTCGTGGCTTGTACCAATGTTGCCAACCTGCTGCTGGCTCGCGGTGCTGGGCGACAGAGAGAACTGGCCGTTCGCGTGGCCCTGGGTGCGAGCCGGTGGCGGGTCATCCGGCAGCTCCTTACGGAGACGACGCTGCTCGGTCTTCTAGGTGGTGTACTGGGATTGGTGGGAGCGGCATGGACCGTGTCACTCGTAACCGGGAACATGCCGGTCGAGATCCCGCTCGTTGACGCGGTGCGGATCGACCTGCGTGTACTGGGCTTCACGCTCGGCATCACACTG
>JAUVRV010000338.1 GCA_030597435.1 Gemmatimonadales bacterium
AAGAACGCGTTGTCAGGATCGGGACTCAGATTCTCGAACGGCAGAACGACGATTGACTTGAGTTCCGGCTCTTCCTCCTTCGCCTCCGCAAACAGAGCCTCCGAAAGCGATTTCGCCGACTCGAACCGATCGGCCGGCGCCTTACCGAGTGCCTTGGCAATCGCCGCGGCTACTGGCTGAGGCACGCTCGATCGTACGGTGGTAATCGGCGGCACCGGGTCGGTGACGTGTCTCGCCAGCACGGCCTGTGGATTGGGACCCGTGAACGGCGGTTCGCCAGCCAACATCTCGTACAACACACACGCCAGCGAGTAGATGTCACTGCGGCCGTCGATATCGCGATCGCCAGCCACCTGTTCGGGACTCATGTAAGCAGGTGTACCAAGTGAGAGCCCTGTCCCCGTGAGTCGCTCTCCACCCGCCGACTTCACCGCCAGTGCAATCCCGAAGTCTGCCACCAGAGCATGACCTTCACGAAGCAGAATGTTCTCGGGCTTGATATCTCTGTGAACCACATCTTGTCGATGCGCCGAGCCGAGCGCGTCGGCGACTTCGCTCGCGATCTTCAGAGCTTCATCGATCGATAGCTGCTTCTCACAATTGAGCCTCTCCCTCAGTGACTCTCCTTCGACATACGGCATGACGTAGTAGAGGAAGGAGTCGGCTTCGCCTGAATCGAAAAGAGCGAGAATGTGCGGATGCTGCAGGTTGGCTGTGACCTTGATCTCGTTCAGGAACCGCTCGGCGCCGAGCACGGCAGCTAGTTCGGGACGGAGGACCTTGACCGCCACCTTGCGGTCGTGCTTGACATCGTGCGCGAGATAGACGGTCGCCATGCCACCACTACCGATCTCTCGCTCGATGGTGTAGCGATCAGCGAGCACTTGCGCCAGTTCGTGAAACGTGTCAGTCATTTCGGCTCACTTCCGCCTGTCCGCCCTCACATTAAGCTACGGGTGCAAATCGTGCTCGCCAGGGTGCGAGCTTCCTGCGAGTTACGAAAGGGAGCGTTTGGGCGGAATGGCTTGACATTATGCACAATTGCATTATGCTAACCTGCATAATGAAGTTCCTCAATCGCCAGAATGAGATGGCTCGTCTGGACCGGCTGATGTCTCGATCGGCGGGCGGACTCGCCGTCCTCTCGGGTCGGCGCAGAATGGGCAAGACTCGGCTGCTGCTGGAATGGAACGGCCGTCACGGTGGGGTATACACGGTCGCCGACCTATCATCGGCGGACATTCAGCGCCAGTACTTCGCTGAAGCCGTGGCGCAACGCCTGCCTGGTTTCGCGGATGTGGAGTATCGTGACTGGCGGAGTCTCCTCGTGCGGCTCGCGCGCGACGCAGCTGCCGAAGCATGGCGGGGCCCCCTGATTCTGGACGAGCTTCCGTACCTGGTAGCGTCGTCGCCTGAGCTGCCGAGCGTACTCCAGCGGTGGATCGATCATGAAGCGAAGGAAGCAAAGCTGGTAATTGCCGTGGCAGGATCGAGTCAGCGCATGATGCAGGGACTAGTTCTCGGATCCAACGCTCCGCTGTTCGGTCGCGCGACCGAAGTGCTGACGGTGGGACCGCTCGATGCGGACTATCTGGAGGCGGCGTTCGGGACAACGGACACCGGAGAGCTTGTACAGGCCTATGCATCCTGGGGCGGCGTTCCACGGTATTGGGAGTTGGCCACGGAACTGCGGGGTACACCGCAGTCCCGCGTCGAGCATCTGGTGCTGGACCCGCTCGGTCCTCTCCATCGAGAGCCGGATCGTTTGCTGATGGAAGAGACTCCCTCAGCGCTGGAGGTGCGGCCTGTGCTGGATGCAATCGGCGCTGGTGCCCACCGAGTGGCGGAGACTGCGGCGCGAGTGGGGCGTCCGGCCACCTCCATGTCACGCCCTCTCGGGCGGCTTGTCGATATGGGGATCGCCAGACGTGAGATTCCATTCGGCGTGTCGGAGAAGAAATGCCGTCGCAGCCTCTACAAGATCGACGACCCGTTCTTCCGTATGTGGTTCCGAGTGGTCGCAGCGCACCGCGCGCAGCTGGCAAGTTCCACAAAGGCAACGAGAATGAAGCTCCTGCACAAATACTGGGATCGCCTGGTGGCTGATGCGTGGGAGGACATATGCAGGAGCAAGGTGCCCGCTCTGCCTTCGCGGAGTCCATTGGGGAAGCTGGGGTCTTGGGGACCGGCCTCACGCTGGTGGAAGGGTAATCTGCCGGAATGGGACGTTGTGGCGGAGGCGATTGAGGGGAAGGCGTTACTTCTGGGTGAGGTCAAGTGGGGAACGCGACCCATGGGACGGCAAGCGCTGGAACATCTGGCAGGGTCTGTTGCATCGAAACCAGCGCCTTCGCTCGGATCTCGGTACGCCGGTCACTCGAGCGTGAGGGTGCTGTTCGTTCCGGAGGTGAGAGAGACCAAGGAGCGCTACGTGAAAGACGTGTTGGTTGTCACGTACGCTGACTTGTGAGGGTGCTGTGAGAGGTGCGCAGGCGTCTACCGCAGAGCCGGCTCGACGGCCAGGCCGTCGCTGAAGTACTCGTTCTCGGGATCCGGACTGCTGTTAGCAAACGGTACCAGGACGATCGATTTCGTCTCGGGCTCGGCCTCTGCGTCGGCACGCAGCACCTCGGCAAACGCTCGGGCCGAAGGACCTTGACCGCAACCTTGCGGTCGTGCTTGACGTCGTGCGCCAAGTAGACCGTCGCCATTCCACCGCTACCGATCTCACGTTCGATCTTGTAGCGGTCAGCCAGTGCAGCAGTGAGTTGCTCCATTGGATCATTCACGGAGAATGATCCGCGTGCGTCCGCTCTCTTCCGCGACAGTCCGCGGCGACAGGTCAGCCATGTGTCACCAGGCTCTCCCTGTGGTCCCAAGGGTCTAAGGCACGGTGTGCGCGGTGGGGGGGCCAGATATGGTGTCTATGACTGACCAGTGTGATCAACATGAAGGCGGTTGATTCTCATGTTTGTGGTTGTCGAGCCCCCAATCGCACTCCCGCTTCATCCTTGCGAGGAGCCTGCCGAGACGCTTTCCACCCCAGACCGCATCGGCTGGCCGTAGGGCAGGCCAAGAACCCGCCCCAGGACAGGGGAGAACAGCGCGTCGGCAAGGCCAACTCGAGAACGACCCTTCATTCCCATTGGCGATATGGCATCCGGCAAACATTCAATCGCAAATCGCAGATCATCAATATCATCAATCTGATATCGTCCGCTCCCAGCTCCCCGCTCCCAGCTTCATCACCGCTTGCGCACCTCTCCTGTGCCGGATAGATCTGATCATCCCCAAGTAGGGCTCAGTCCTCAACCTGGAGAGATCCCCATGCGTGCCCTGTGTCGGTTGCACTTCCTTGCCGCCGTTCTGGTGGTTCCTATCCTGGCTTTCGCTGGCTCGTCGCCGGCCACCACCCAACCCACTCCTGATTCGTACAACGCGCTCACCTGGCGTTACATCGGTCCCGAAGGGAACCGGTTCAGCGCCGCCGCGGGCATTCCTGGCGATCCCCACACGTACTACGTGGGAGCGGCCTCCGGGGGCGTCTACAAGACAACCGACGGGGGCGTCCACTGGGACGCCATCTTCGACGATCAGCCCGTCCAGTCGATTGGCGCTTTGGCCGTAGCAATCAGCGACCCGAACGTAGTCTGGGCCGGAACCGGTGAGGGGAAGATCCGCAGTCACATCGCCCTGGGACAGGGCGTTTACAAGTCGACCGACGCCGGCCGGACCTGGACCCTCATGGGATTGGAGAACACCGGGCGAATTCCCCGGCTCGTAATACATCCGTCAAACCCGGACATCGTCCTGGTCTGTGCTCTGGGACACGCCTATGGACCGCAGCCCGAGCGCGGCGTCTGCCGCACCACCGACGGGGGCGCCACCTGGGAACATGTCCTATTCGTGGATGAGAACACCGGGTGTTCCGACATCGCCATGGATCCGTCCAACCCCCGTGTGCTCTTTGCGGGGACCTGGCAACTGGAGATCCACACCTGGGGTCGCACCCGCGGAGGGCCGGGCGGTGGCCTCCACGTATCACGC
>JAUVRV010000059.1 GCA_030597435.1 Gemmatimonadales bacterium
TCTTGGGATAGTGGTATACTCGCTTTATTGTCAGATCCATCGCAATAACGATGAGGATCAGACCCAGCATCATCCAGATGAACGTCATGCGACTGCTTGCCTTCTCGTATGTGGGGCGGTCATCTCTCCGTCCTCGTCCTCGGTCTCAGCAAGAGTTGCCGGTTCCGAAGAAGCTACAAAGAGAAGACACAGACACCCGTCATGTACCTGAACATAGCTCGAAGGCGGCGCCATCGTTGGGCGACTCAACTACTCGTATATCACGCGGTCGCGACGCCCGATGTCTGCTATACTCGATGAGGAACTGCGGAGTGCTGCTCGATCAGCGTGCTACAAACGCAGCCGCGAAGCACTCATGCAAGCGATTTGAGCGTCTGAAGCAGCTGCGACAATTGGTGTGATTCCATCTGGTCTATGACCTCATGCAATTGGCGTCGCAAGCGACCCGCGTCAGATTCATCAGGTTCACTCACGATCTCGACACCGAGCTTCTCACAGATCAGGTCCGCATACTGGTCGGAGTTCACGGGCTTCTCGAGGTAGAAGCTCGGACCGCCAACCGCCTTCTCAGAGAAGATCCGTGTAAAGTCTTCCCTACCCAGGTCATCGTGTGCGTGAGCCGTTACCACAAGGACCGGGATATCCCTCCACTCCTGTTTGCGGCGCAGATCGCGCAGGAACTTGAAGCCCGATCTGTTGGGCATCACCAGATCGAGCGAGATGAAATCAGGTATGGCAGTCTCGACTCGCTGCAACGCTTCAGCTCCATCTGCAGCGGTCAGGACTCTAAAACCACAGTCCTCCAAAACGGTGGATAGGTACTCTCGAACGTCCTCCTCATCGTCGACCACCAAAACTGTCTTATCCTCTGGTCTGGCCACGGCTAAGCACTCCTCTGATTTGTCACAGCACCTTGGTGCTTCTTACCGCCCGGAGCAGGTAGGCTCCGTCTTGGCAGCACCATCCGGAATACCGATCCTTCACCTGGAAGGGACTCCATTTCCACCTGTCCGCCGTGCTCTTGCACGATCTTGCGCGTGGCGAGAAGCCCCAGACCCGTGCCACCCATCCCCTTGGTCGTGAAGAAAGTAGTGAACACCTTCTTCTTGATCTCACAGTCCATCCCTACCCCATTGTCCGACACCTCGTAGATGACCTTGCCGCCTCTCTCACGCACCCGCACCGTAACAGCCTGATCTTCCTTGTTGGACGCCTGGCACGCGTCGATGGCATTTGCGACGAGATTCTCCAGGCACATCCTGATGTCCTCGGGATCTAGCTGAGCCTCGGCAATACCAGGTTCCGGATCGTAGAGCAACTCCACCCCAGCGTCCTGAGTTGCATGTCTGAATAGATCAATCACGTCTTCCGCGATCCGGTTTGGATCGGTCGGCACAACCTTCGGCGTATGTCCTTTCGAGAAACTGAGGAAGCCTTTCACCAGGATGGTGATGCGTCGTACGTTCCGCTCCAGAATGTCCCAACCTTTCGCGGTGCGCTCGGCATAGCCTTTCTTGATACCTGACCTGGTGACGTACATGCCACCCTCGAGTCCGGTCAGGATGTTCTTGATACCGTGAGCGAGCTGCGCCACGGTGCTTCCCACCGCAGCCAATCTCTCGTTGTCGAGCTTCTCCTGCTCCAGACGCTTCACCTCTCTCAGATCCTGCAGAAACACCGCAGCGCCAAGCACGTGGTCTCCTTCCTTGAGCACCGTGCCAGATAGCCGCACTGGGAGCACCTCACCCTTTGTGTTTCGCACAGCTGTTACAGGCAGCTGCAGAGATGAGCCACCGGCTGCTACGGTGTCCACGAACTCCTCGGGCAGGAACTCCGACATCTGCCTCTTGCCCGTCACCTCCAAAGCGTCAACCTCAAACATTTTCTCTGCCGCCGGATTGAACATCCTGATGGTGCCGCTGGCGTCAGCTGCTACGACTGCGTCAATCGCGCTCTCCGTCAATCGGTGACGGAACTGCGATTCCCGTAGCAGCTGCTCCGAGAGCTGCTCCGACTCGGTCACGTCGACCGCCATCTCGATGACGTGTTCGAATTCGCGACCGCCACTCGACAGTGGTGCTGTAGACACAACGTACACGGTCAGCTCACCACTCTTGCTGAGCCCCACTTGGCGGGACGTGTGCGACTGGCCGTCGGCAAAGGTCTTCATCGCCGGGCATTCTGCGCATCGTGTGTCGCACTGCTTGAGCAACGTGAAGCAGTGCCCACCTACCCTGTCGCCAAAGGTGTCACGAACCAGTTCGTTAGCACGGACGACTCTATAATCACGATCTATCACAGTCACGTAACACGGCACGCGTTCGAACAGCAGATTGTAGCTCCGCTGTAACAATCGCGACTCGGTGACGTCATAGGACATCTCTATTACATGAGTGATTTCCCCTGCCTCGTCCTCAATTGGAGCGATGTGCACGACGTAGTGAGCCGGCTGCCCGTTCTTGTCGACTCCGTGAGTATCGCTGATCCGCACCACGCCGTCTACGAAGGTTGCGATTGCCTGACACCCCTCACAGGGACGATCCCGTCGCTTGTAGACTTCGTAGCAGTGCTTGCCGGTAGCTTCACCAAACATTCGCACGAAGTTGGAGTTGGTGGCCACCACCTCCAACTCCCGATCTATCACGATCACGCTCGACGGGACCTGTTCAAACAGCCCATGTCCCACCCATTCACGCACGTGCGAGGGTAGGTCAGGTGTCGTTTGCATTGTCCCTCCGGAGCAGGGCAGCCACCTTGGCCAGGAACTGCTCGGCAATAATCGGTTTCTCGAGATACCCGTCTGGCTCGGCTACCTCGGTTCCATCGGAAAGGGTCAAATAGTCAACGTCATCCAGTTCTCGGGCAACGCTCAATGCACTGGCAATGAGCACCAGTATCTCTTTCAGTTCGGGGTCGCTCCGCAGCTCGCGAAACAGAGAGAGTCCTGACTCTTCAGGCATGAGGATGTCGAGGCAGACCAGATCTGGCTTCTCTTGCCTGATCAACTTCAGTCCATCGCGTACGTTAGTTGCGGCAAATGGTGAGTATCCCGCATCCTCGAGCGCTGTCTGCAGGTAAAGAACAATGTCCTCTTCATCATCGACGACCACTACCTTCTGCCGTGTCACTGTTGTCCACCCCCTCCTGAGTCGCTGCGTGTCGTGTAGGTCGCAATGCTCATACGCGCGCTCTTCCATATGTCGCTTCTCAGAGAGGGCAATCCTTGATGGCAGTTCGTACAGCGCGCGAAGTTCTCATTGGGCACAGGAAGGGTCGGTTGCCGCTCCTCGTGGCACGTCTCGCACAGGGCATGCATGACATGCATGTATCCAGGAGCGAAGTACTGCATAGTGGGATCGGTAACCTGTACACGTGAACCCTCCTGGCGCATACCCTCATGACAGTCCACACATTCGGTCGAGTTCTCTCTGATCTTTGGAGCGGACGGATCCTGGTGGCACTCGGCGCATCCCTGGTTGCCCCCAAGCTCGCGAGCGTGCAGATCGTGATCGAACAGATCGACGGTCAGGTACATATCGGAATGGCATTCATAGCATTGAGTTGCTTCGTCGAACGGCTTTGACATGTGATGGCAAAGAACGCACGATGCGTCCGGATCATCTTCTCCAGCGAGTGTCGCGGCGTGATTGTCATGATCGAACAGCACGTAATCACCGTCCCGATTGCCATCGACCATTAATACGTGTACCTCGGCTGCCGCGTGGATACCGTCTTCGCCTCCGTTCCCCACCAGAAACTGGGTACCCGCCTCATCTCCGCGCGCCGGTATTTTGTGGGCCACCACTGTGCGCGCACCGAAGGTCACGGTCGTCTCCGGTGATACACCGTAGATGGCATCGTCAGGCAGTAGACCCAATGACAGTGCCAAGCCGACTACGAACACAAGTGAATAGAGGTGGACTTCCCCGAACCGCTGGCCGCCGAAGTACAGTGCAGCCCAGTCAGTATGGTCTAATTGACCAGGTTCATACCGTTCGACCACGTGTTCCTTGGTCAGTCCTTGGAATAGCCCGAAATGTTCTACGGCGAAGAAGAACACCAACCCGCCCGCCGCCAGGATTCCCAAGGTGACCGCCCACTCAGTCCAAGCCGGGAAGTAGAAGGACTGCGTGAGATTCGTCGTTGCCAGGCCAGCCACGTTCACTCGGTTGAGCGCCATGCCGATAGTCGCAGTGAGCGCGATCCAAAAGACCGCTGTCTTGCTGCAGCGGTATGCCTTGCGGAACAGGAACGCGATGGGGATGAGCGCGCTCAAGGAAATCTCGATCCAAAAGTTGAGTGTATCCCAGTCGTTCTGTACCAGGAGCAGACCTTCACCGCTGGCCAGAATCTCGGTGAGTCGGATGACGACGTACGCCGCAAGGAGATAGGCTGAGATGCGGGCCAAGCCCGATATCGCGTTCATCGGTGGCTCAGCGTTGTAGAGCCTGTGAACGAAGAGAGTCACGAGCGAGATGGTGAGACACCCGATTCCCATGGCGGAGACGAAGAACAACACCGGCAGCAAGTCCGTATGCCACAGTGGATGTAGCCGAAATGGTGTGGCGAGAAACAGGGTGCCCAAGGACGACTGATGCAACGTGGACAGGCTGATGCCCGCGATCACGAGGACGAGCGTCGATCTCTTGAGAATCCGTAGCGTGCGCTCCATCTCGTATCGCTCTGCCACTGTGTGGCTAAACTCGACGAGCAGAACCACGAGGTAGAGCATGATGCACCAGGCCACCTCGAACAGCACCGAGTGGAACTGCCAGTGCCACAAGGGAAAAACGATACGCCACCAGATGCCGATGTCGAAGGTCAAGCCGACCGCGACGCTCACATAGCACAGCAGTCCGAATAGTACGGCTCCTCGAACGAGGGGTTGGTATCGATCCCACTGGAAGATGAAAACGAACATCGCGACCGTGAATCCGGCTCCTCCAAGGGCGACCAGTGCAACTACGCCACCGCCTTTCCACAGTCCCCAGGGCAGGATGTCGGTCAGGTACGTGACCGAGCCCGGCCCGTAGAGGATCCGGGCGAGAATCACGGTCAATCCCAGGCCCGCGAGAAACCAGAAGATCGTCTTCACCACTCGCAGTGTCATGGTCCTCGAACCTCTTGCGAATCACTACTCTGCGCGCTCGACTCGTCACTGAGCTGATGCGCTTCAGCCGCGATCTGCTGCCGACGGCGGATTACCCAGTTGACGCCTCCCATGGCTCCCGCCATCAGCACGAACACAAACGGCATCTGATGCAGAATCTTCGTTGTGCGATGCGGCATAGGAGCCGTATCACGTATCGGCTCGCCGAGACCGGTCAAGTTGAGTTCGACGTCGGAGATGTACATGACCGAGGTGCCGCCCACCTCCTCTTCCCCCCACACCTTCTGTATGTATTTGTCGGGTTCCGCCGCCAGACGACGTTTCGCCTCGGAGAGTAGCGCTTCTCGTTCTCCGAATATCGTGGCTTCCGTGGGGCAGGCTTCGACGCACGCGGGTATCTCCCCCTCGTTCACCACACGGTCATAGCACATGTCGCATTTCTGCACGTACGGCACGGTATCTTCCCAGCTGTAGCGCGGTATCTGCCAAGGGCAGGCAATCATGCAGTAGCGACAGCCAATGCACAGATCCGGGTCATATTTGACTGGGCCCTCTTCGGTCTTCTGGAGCGCACCAACTATGCAAACCGACACACACCCAGGGTCGAGGCAGTGTCTGCACTGCCGGCGCGCGAAGTGTTGACCCTGCTCATCGACCGTACTAACCAGCGTGGTCCAGCGTGCACTGGACAGATCATCTATGTGTGTGATCCACCGCCAAGGCTGCTCCTTTGGCAGGCCCCTGGTTTCCTGACAGGCCATCACACATTCCTCACAGCCGATGCACTTTGTGACATCCGTGAGAATGGCCATGTTCTTCCAGGTCATACCGGCTCGCCCTCCTTACCCAACGCACGAGCCACACGTGTACCTGCCTCCGGCACGAGATGCCAGCCCAACTCCGACACCAGGTGGCTGATCGGCAACAGGAGCATGTGGCTGAGTTTGGAGAACGGAATCAGGATCAGCACGAGATCGCCGCTCAGTGCGTGCACCAGCATCGTTGCGTCGTAGCCGGCCGGATTCACGGCCGGGTGTACAGCCAGGTACCCGCTTGCGAACGTCGTGACGATGATGAGCGGAAGCAGATAGTCCTGCACTCTACTCAGCGACCGCGTCAGGTGGGTCGATACGCGTTTGCCAAACAGCAACAGCCCAGTTGCGATGGCGAAGAGTGTCATGTAGTCGGCCAGGGTCTGGTGCATGGCCGGCCAGCTCAGGCCCAGTCCTCTTTGCCACAGGAGAATGTGGCCTGCCAGGAAGATGGGAACGATGATGATACAGAGGTGGAACGCCACCGACACGAGAGTGAAGAACCGCTGTGACGCAGGAACACGGGTGAACGGAAACAGCCATCGGAGCGTGTCGCGCGCTACCACCCCAACCGGCATCTTCTTGTCATACGAATGTCGTACCAGAGAGATCAAGTTGATGCCGTTCAGAACAACTAGCCGAATCAAGCCTAGCACCATCACCGCAAGTGCGAAACGGAAGAGTGGCCCACGAGTCCATTCGAGCCATTGCTCCACTGGCACTAGTCCTCCTCTTCCTGAAGGATGGGTTCCTGACCGTTCGGTAGCACTATGGCCTTCAACATCAAGTCGTGCAGACCCGTTCTGACCTGAGGTAAACCGTGGTCCTTGATGACCTCGTCTATCTGTTTCTTGCAGTTGGCGCAGGGGGTAACCACGTAGTGGGCCCCAGTTGCCTTGATCTGCTCGGCCTTCGTCTTCCCACCTACCAAGGTACGGAACTCGCGGATTTCATCGATCGACACCATGCCCCCACCGCCACCGCAGCAGTAGTTGTCGCATCCGTGGGGCTCCATTTCGACGAAGTCCTGGCAGATGTGGCGCAGGATCGCGCGTGGTTGCTCGATGATCCAGCCTTTGCGGGCAATGTTGCACGGGTCGTGGTAGGTAGTGCGTTCCTCTATCGCGTCGGGAATCAGAATGAGCTGACCGGCACGGAACTTCTCGTAGGCTAGCTCCATGATATTCACAACGGGAACTTGATCTTCCGGAGGTATGAAGTAGGCCATACCCTCCTTTGCCGAACGTGAGGCGTGGCCGCACTCACCGATCAACATGCTCTTGCCGCCGAGTCGGTGGACCTCTGCAACCTGAGCCTTGATGATTCGCTCCCACATCGCGTCAGAGTAGAACAGGCCGTAGTCGATTCCGTCGAAGTTGCCAGTGCCTATGGTCCATGACGTGCCCGTTGCGTGAAGCATCGCGGCGTTGCCCATAAGGGTGTCCGCTTCCATTAGGTAATCCGACACGGCCGGGAAGAAGACGTATTCGCACCCTTCGACATCGAACGGGAAGCTGATTCCCGCCCCCGGATATACCTCTTCCAGCTCTTCCTCGAGAAACTCGCATGTGTCTTTCAGTGCCGGAACCGGTATGCCAGATGTGTTATGGGTCTGTCCCTCGAGTTGTTGCCGCACCGAAACCACCAGGGCTTTGGGCACGATTCCTATCTCCGCCAGTATCCATCGAGCCAGGTGAGTAACCAGCGCATGGTCGATCCCCATGGGGCACGAGTACTTGCACCGTTTGCATGCGGTACACCGCCACACCGACTCGGTCAGTGTGTTGATGTGCTCGTTGGTGAGTCGGAAGTAGTCGAACAGGCGTGACTTGAGGTTGCCTGCCAGCGTGAAGTAACGGCGGTACACCTTCAGTAATAGCTCGGATCGGTTACAGGGTATGTCACTGGGATCATGTGTTACCTGGTATACCGGACAGGATGCCGTACACACAGAGCACTTCGCGCCAACTCGGCAGTATGTGTCCAGGACAGGGCCATAGTTGGACTGTCTTAGAATGGCTGCAAAGGCTTCGAGGAACCGGCGGGGTCGTTCCTCCAGTTTGAATGGCTCGACGTAGAAGCTGTAGTTTGGCTGCTGGCCTGCTTGTGGCGGCACCCGTTTGACCGCAGGCTCAATGTCTTGCTCTTCGCCTTGCTCTTGTTCCGCAGGCCGAACATCGGCTGGCATTGCTGTCGCCACGCCCGAAGTCTCCTATACTCGATGAGGAACTGCGGAGCGCTGCTTGATCAGCGTGCTGCGGTCCGGCGGTACGACTAGCTTGTCGCTGAGAAGCGCTGCTTGCGGGTTGACGTGCAACTCATGTCGATTCGTCGGACCGACCAGCACCACCGGAGCCACAAGCGCAGCCGCGAAGTCTTCAATTGGTCGTCCAGCGAAGGTTGCCGCTGGCGTCACATAACCCAATACCAGCACCTGAAACTCGCGGATCAGGAGACATCGGTGCAGCTCCGTCCACTCCGGATCCTCGCATAGGCGGAAGCCTACCTCGAGGTAGTCACCAGCGCGTTCATCATAGTACAAGCGTAGTTCTCGTTCTCGCTGTACAGCCAGCGTGCCTCGTTCGCGTTTGGACAACTCCTCGGCGGTGTGGTCGTCGGGGTTATATGGATCTGACAGAAAATGAAACACCTTCAACGGCGCCGACCACCGGCGAGAAAGTGCGAGGGCGAAATCAAAGGCCCAGTCCCCCACCTCGGAGTAGTGGGCACAGAATCCGACCGCGTCTACGCTGAGAACCGTCATTTAGTTCTGCTCCTTTCCCTGTCACGTTGTGGGACCGGCCCGGGCGGTTGCAGTGAGCCTGGGATCTCGGGATTGCACGGTCCACCGGCCCACGTCAATCATAGTCTCAATCAAAGACCTCAACAGTCCGGAAAACATGCTACAGGTGTCAGGGTTTCTACGTACTCCCGATTCGAGCTAAGCAGCATTGTTTCGCAGTACAGGACAGCCATTAGAGATTTCCCAAGTGATTCCGCGCGGTGATGGGTACAAACCGTGATTTGTATACAAGTATTTTCGCATTCTATGGGGGGCTTCATCAGCCTAGTATTCGTACGGACCAGTAGGTCATGGCGGGCAGGCTGCGTAGTGGTCCCAGAGGAGGTGGCCTACATTTCCTGACCAATCGACCCGCGACATGTTTGTGGTAGAGGAGTGAGCTATGAAGTCGGAAACAAAGGGGATCCTTGAAGGAGCTAGACTCGGAGTGTTTGGAAAGGGTGGCTCGGGAAAGAGCACCGCGGTTGTGTTGTTGGCACGAGCCCTGCGCAATCGCAGGTACGACGTGTGCGTTCTCGATGCGGATTCGACCAATGTTGGGCTACAGCATGCACTAGGCATCACCGAACCGCCTGTGTCCTTACTCGATTTCTACGGGGGGATGGTGTTCAGTGGAGGAATAGTGACATGTCCCGTGGATGATCCGATTCCGCTTGCGAACGCTGAAATGTCATTGGAGGAGTTGCCGTCCGACTACTATGGAGAGAGCCCGCAAGGTATCCTGCTCCTGGTGGCTGGGAAGATCGGTCGCATGGGTCCGGGTGCTGGATGCGACGGCCCGATCGCCAAGATTGCCCGGGACTTTCAACTCGAAACATCTCACGGCAAAGGGCTGATGATTGTAGACTTCAAGGCCGGCTTCGAAGACTCGGCACGTGGAGTGTTCACCAACTTGGATTGGATGATTCACATTGTCGATCCCACACGGGCAAGTGTTGGAATGGCCATCGACATGAACGAGATGGTGAAGCAGGTGAAGGCCGGCGTCCCGCCTGCGACGGAGCACCTCGAGGATCCGAGGCTCGTAGACCTGGCAACCAGATTTTTCAAATACGCAAGGGTCAAGGGAATCTTCTTCGTCCTGAATCGAGTCGACAGTTCGGAGACGGAGGATCTTCTGCGCGAGAGTCTTGGGGAACAGGGGATCGAACCCATTGGTGTGATCCGCGACGATCCATCGATACGAAGATCATGGCTCGAAGGAAGGCCGCTGGCCGCCCCGGTCGCTCAAACTGACGTTGATCTACTAGTGGAGACCCTGGAAGTGGCTCTATCGAGCGGAATGAAGTCGTCAGTCGGAGCTGCCGTTGTTTAGCGCCTAGCTGCGAGGTGGTGAACGGGGCTGGGTAGACAGGCGGTAAGGCAACTAGATGGATGGAATTCGTATGGCTGTAAGGAAGGCCGATCCGGCCCAGGACAGCAGTGTTGATCGAGTCGGTTCAAGCTGTCTCTACGGTCCGGTGCCCTCGTGGAGACTCGGTCGATCGTTGGGCGTCGACCCGATTCCTTGCAAGACCTGCAA
>JAUVRV010000342.1 GCA_030597435.1 Gemmatimonadales bacterium
GCGTCGCTGCGGCAGAGGTACAACGCGGCCCGACCGTTTATTAGTTGTTTCCCTCGCACAAGCGGGAGTCCATTGTCTTGATCCGCCGGATCGGCACTGGCCTGCACCAGGTTCGGCATATATTGTCTGCCGACCTCTGCCCGCAATGCTTCCGTATCCGGTGCTTCCCGCACGCCGATGATGGCTATCTCGAGCGGCCCATCAGCCAGTAAATCAACCACGGCTAGGCTGCGCGCAAAGGCGTTGGGGACACGGTTGATTACTTCACCATACGCAGCGATGCTGGTCGCCGCAGCTTCCCTCATCTCCGGCTGATCCAAATGGTAGGACAGCCTTGCAAGGACGGCGGCCGCTACCGCATTGGCTGCCGGCGTAGCTCCATCTGCGCCGTCCCGATACCTGAGCAATAGCTCCTCATGTCCCCGCGATGTGTTGAAGAACGCCCCGGATTCGGCGTCGTGGAACTCGGTCATGATCATCTGAGCGAGGCTCTCGGCCTCTCGCAGATACTCAACGACACCGGACACTTCATACAGGTCGACGAGGGCGTTGGAGAGGTAGGCGTAGTCCTCCAAATACGCACTCACGTGTGCCTTGCCGGACCGGTACGTCCGCAGCAGTCTATGATCCTCATCGATCAACTCTGCAAAGATGAAGGCCGTCGCCTTCTTTGCAGCCGCCAGGTAACGCCCGTCGTTCAGGGTCCTGTAACCGGCGCAAAGGGAGCTGATCATCAGCGCGTTCCATGCGGTAATCACTTTGTCATCCAGGCCTGGCGCGATTCTCTTCGTGCGCGCCTCGTATACCTTGGCTCGCGCCTCCTCTAGCGTGTGCTCGAGTTCTTCGATCGACAGGCCCAACTCGTTTGCGACCACTTCGGGTGCCCTGGGGGTATTGGGAATGCTGCGTCCCTCCCAGTTTCCCCTTGTTGTGATGTCGTAGTACGAATTGAAGCACCGCGCTGCCTGCGGATCCAGCAGTGCCGCGATCTGCTCCGGTGTCCACACGTAATACTTGCCCTCCTCGCCCTCCGAATCGGCATCCCACGACGAGAAGAAGCCCCCCTCTGACGACGTCATCTCGCGCAATATGAAATCGAGCGTCTCATGGGCCACACGTTTGTAGTAGGTGTCACCCGTGACCTGATAACCTTCGAGGTACACCGCCGACAAGAGTGCGTTGTCATAGAGCATCTTCTCGAAGTGAGGTACCAGCCACTCCCGATCGGTGGAGTACCGGGCAAAACCGCCACCCACATGGTCGTACATGCCGCCCTGAGCCATTCCATCGAGCGTACGACACACCATGGTCAGGGTGTGAGCTGCGCCGAAACGCCGGTGCAGTCTGAGCATCAGCGACAGGGCTGTGCACGGTGGGAACTTGGGTGCGCCACCGAAGCCGCCATACCTGTCATCAAATCTGTGAGCAAACTGAGTCAGTGCGGACTCGAGCGTGGCGTCATCGATCTCGGAGGCGACGTCCGGCTGGGCACGTTGCCGTCTGATGCTGTCGGTCACTGAATCAGCCTGCTCAACCAGACTGGCACGGTCATCTGACCACGCTTTAGCCATGGCGCGCAGGACGGTCCTGAATGCCGGCCTGCCGAAACCGTCGACCGGTGGGAAATAGGTGCCGGCGTAGACAGGCTTCAGTTCGGGCGTAATGAAGACCGTCATGGGCCAGCCTCCTTGGCCCTCGTTCATCGCTACCGTTGCGGCCATGTAGATGTCGTCCAGATCGGGGCGTTCTTCCCTGTCGACTTTGATGTTGACGAACTGCTCGTTCATGAACGCGGCGGTTTCTCGATCCTCAAACGACTCCCGCTCTATTACATGACACCAGTGACAGGCCGCGTATCCAATGGACAGCAGAATCAGCCGGTCGTCTGCCTTTGCGCGTTCCAGAGCTTCATCACACCACGGATACCAATCGACCGGATTGTGTGCATGCTGAAGCAGGTATGGGCTCGTTTCGTGAATGAGACGCTTGGTGGCCCTTGGAGTCACTGAGGATTCGCTCATGGATGACCGTCGGAGATATGGTGTTCAGAGGCCTAGATGGTCCGCGGCGAACTTCAGGCCCAGCAATGTCAGATTGGGTTCGATCGCCTCAACTTCTTGTGATAGGGGTACTACCTTGCCGGCAAGACCGCCCGTGGCCACCACGTACGGTACGGCGCCACCAGGCCACTCGGCCTTGATCCGCCTCACGATACCGTCCACCGCATCTGCAGATCCGTACAGCACACCCGACCTGATGCAATCCTCCGTGCGGCGTCCAATTACCCGAGATGGAGGAAGCAGTTCGGTCGCAGGGAGCTTGGCAGCTCTCTGGCTCAGTTCATCTGCCGCTGCCTGGAGACCCGGGGCTATTACCCCTCCGATGAATGTCCCGTCAGCGGTGATACAGTCGAACGTGGTTGCGGTACCGAAGTCAACGACGATGGTGTCACGACCATAGAGTTTGCTGGCGGCCAGTGTATTGACAATCCGGTCAGCTCCCACCTGGAAGGGTTCGTCCACATCCAACACCACCGGCAGGTTTGTGTTGCAATCAACCAAGACAGGTCTGACACCGACCGACTTCTCTACGCCTGACGAGAGACACTCGGTCACAGCCGGAGCAACTGAAGCCCCAATACTCGAGGTAATCTCCTGGGTCGAATGACCGGCGTGAGATAGGTACGACGTGATGATGGTTGCCCACTCGTCCGGGGTTCGTTTGGTGGCTGTCGTGAGGCGCCACTCGGTGGCCAACTGATCACCTTCGAACAGGCCCAGCGTGATCTCCGTATTCCCGATGTCAATCGCCAGAAGCATCAGGCTGTTCCCGTGGCTGTTCGTGTCTCTTCAAGTCGCCAAATAGACCGTTTTGCTTTGCCACGATCGCCGCCAGGCCGATTCCGATCCCGAGCGCGGTCAACCAGATGGAGAGCGGAACCTGCGGACCAACTTGGGCTCCAGCATCTAGCAACGACAAGGTGAGCGCCCAATAGCTTGCCATGAACACTGCACTGTACAGCGCCGACACCAGTAGCGAGCGAGAGAGGACATAGATACAACCCGCGTTGAGCGCTCCGACCGCACCCAGCACAAGCGGTGCCGGAAAGCTGACGTCCATCAGGCCGAGCACGGCATACCATGCGGCCGCGATAACCGCAGCTCCCAGTACCGCCAGCAAGCCAGCCTTTTGGGGTTGACCTATGAGCAATCGGCGAAAGGCCAATTCCGCCGTCACCAGTGTGGAGGTAGCCCCGACAGCCACTAGGAACATCAGCGTCGGTAGCATCGCTGCTTGACAAGCGGATTCAGCCTCGACCGCCGCGCCCTGCCGGGTCCAGATACACAGACTGTCCCCTGAACCATCTCCACCGATGGATAGCAAAAGATTCACCAGATACGGCAGTATCGCAATGATCACGGCAATCAGATACCAGGGTAGGAACGATCTCTGCTTGACGAAGCCGTACGCGAATCCCCAGAACAGAGCCCCTGTCACCACAAGGACCGCCATTCCCGCATCAATGCTACTTGCAAGAACCGGGGGTTGGTTCATTCCTGAGAGCAGAATCAGGCCTGCGATAACCACGGCAACGGCAATGACAGCGACCACTTGAAACGATTTGCGCCAGGGTCCGAACGGCCAAACCGAGAGCGGGAGGTGCATGCCGCGGAGTATGAATACCGAGATCACCCCTAGGCAGAGGATCCCGACGGAATCACCTAGCGTGTCGCGCAATGCATCGGTGCTCAACAGCCACCAAGAGGCAAACACCAATAGCCCCGCCGCAACAGCACGAGCCCACAACGGCAGGTCACGCTGTGACAACGCTACCCCCTAAGATCCGCTCTACTCCGTTCGCAGTACGCACTAGCAGTGCTCCATCACTGTCTATGCCGCATGCTGAGCCGCGCAATGGGGCCTGCACGTTCTTGCCGGCGAGCCAGTCATGAGCATCGAACCGCTCACGCTCCTCCGCCATCACCCTGGGCTGGTGTGGCATGGCATGCAGCTTCGGGACCA
>JAUVRV010000047.1 GCA_030597435.1 Gemmatimonadales bacterium
ACCCGCACGCTGTGATGTGGGATGTCGTAGAAAACATCTGACCCACGAGTTCCCGCTCCGTAGACCTGATAGTCCCACAGTGTGATCTTCCCGTCGTCATCGATCCCGGACTCGATCTTCACCACTGCCGCCGGCATGAATGTGTCGTAGAAGAACTCTTCGGCCCGGGTCCATGCTACCTGAACCGGCTTGCCCGTGATCTTGGCCAACGTGGCTGCTTCCACTGCCTGAAGCCCACTGACCTTGCCGCCAAAACCGCCACCGACGTAAGGCGTGATCACTCGGACGTCACTCTCGTCGAACCCGATCGCCCGGGCTATCGTCCGCTGTTGCGAAAACGGGGCTTGGGTGGACGACCAGACGGTCGCTTTGCCGTCCTCAATCACGGCCACGGCGGTGTGCGGCTCTATCGGGGCATGGGCGACGTAGCCGTTGTGGTAAGTAGCCTCGAACGTCTGCGCACTCTGGCGTTTGCCGGTCGCCAGATCCCCCGCTTGATCGGGTGTTCTCGGGTCTGGAGCTGCGGTTACCAGGTGGTCGAAGATGCTCTCGTCATCCACACTTACAGGGGGCACGTCGAAATCGGCCTTCACCTCTTGCAACGCCTGCTCCGCCATCTCCGGATCGGAACAGAGCACCGCCACCATTCCATCCTCGTTGACCAGCGTGACACCAGGCATGGTTTCGGCCTTCGAGGTGTCGACGCGCGTCATGGTTGCACCATGTGCCGGGGGACGCACGATCCGAGCATAGAGCATCCCTGGAAGCCGGATGTCGCCGGCGTATTTGGCCTCGCCGGTCACCTTCTCGATGCCATCCAATCGCAATGGCGAGCCCCCCATCACGGTGAACTCCTCTACCGCACGGAGGACCGCTTTCTCGTCCACCATATGGGTGATCTCCTGGCCTTTGGCCAGCTCACCAAATGAGACGTGCTTGCCTCTATCAGACTTCACATAGACCACACCGTTCTCGACCGTCAGCGACTTGTGCGGCACACCGAGCCGCTCTGCAGCCAGGTCGGTGAGAACCAGGCGCGCCTGGGCGGCCGCGGCGCGCACGGCTGGGCCGAAGAATCGGGTAGTCATGGAGCCAAAGGTGCCCATGTCCCAGGGACATGTATCGGTATCGCCCATGACGGTGTGAAACGCGTCGAGAGCCACACCCAGATCTTCGGCCGCCATCTGGGTCAAAGAGGTCATCACTCCCTGCCCCATCTCGATCTTACCGGAGAACAGGGTCACCTTCCCATCCTGCGCAATGTGGAGGTACGCGTTGATGTCTTCGGGGTAGCCGCGCTGGAACGGCGTGGGTGCTCGTGAGTTGAAGAGCGTTCTGGGTCCGAGATTGACGAAGACGACAATGCCACCGCCCAACAGCTTTACGAACTCACGGCGGTCGAGTCTGGTCGCGTCACTCATTGTTGCCCCCGTTCTGTCCAGAGGCCGTTTCGATCGCCTCTACTATCCTCTTGTATGCCGAGCAGCGGCACAGGTTGTTCTCCATGCCCTGGATGATCTCCTCTCGGGTAGGCGTGGGGCTCTTCTGCAGCAACCCGTAGGCATTCATGATCATGCCGGGTGTGCAGTAGCCGCACTGGTATCCACCGAGTTCGTAGAATGCTTGTTGTAGTGGGTGGAGTTCGCCATCGCGGGCGAGTCCCTCGATCGTGGTCACCTCTTTGCCCCGCACATAATCGAGCTTGGTGATGCACGATCGAACCGGCTGACCGTCGACGATCACCGTACACGATCCGCACAGTCCCGCCCCACAGCCGTACTTGGTGCCCGTTAGTTCCTGATCCGTGCGTAACACCCAGAGCAGAGTTCGGTCCGGCTCGGTGTTCAGTGTCACCGCCTCGCCGTTGAGGCGGAAACGGATGGTCTGCTTCATCGCTCCTCCGATCATCGGGGCTCTCCACTCCGGTTCTGGTTGAGTGGCGTGTGTTTCGTACTATCATTAACCTATACGCGTTCTCGGCAAGCAACGCTGAACGCACTGAATAGCGGCCGAGTGCCCCGCGTGTCAAGACCAGAGAGGTGTTCTGGACCATCATCCTGGTGGCAATGGGCTGGGCGATCGAAGTGTTGGACCCGAGTCCGGAGTTGCGCGGTCGTGGGCTGCATGAGCTGAACAAGAAGGTCTATAAGGCACTCAACAGAGAGGGCATTCAGATCCCCTTCCCCCAGAGAGATCTACACGTGAAGGAGATACCGGAGCGGAGTTCCGCGATCGAGGCCTGAGCCTCGCGCGCGAGTGTTTTTTGTGACATGAGTCACCGCTTGGACCCAGCCCCCGCCGAGTATACTCCGACTCAGGCGTGGCTCGTTACCCACATCTCGGAGAAGCTCAAATGTCCTCGACAAGGCTGACAGCTATTCGTATCCCCGCAGTCCTAACCGCTGCCCTCATGGTCTCTGCAATAAGTTGTGGCCCATCGCCGGAAACCACTCAGCGGCTGGCTGAGTTGGAGGATGCCGCGGCCCAAAAGGACGACCTGTTGATCGAGGTAGCGAGTCTCGGTCGGTTCATCAGCGATATCAACGCGGAGTTGTCGGAGGTCAGCCTGGCGGAGGCTGGTCTGCAAGCCATGGTCGAGTCGCCGATACAAGCGTCGCGTGAGTCGGTCTTGGCGAAGATTCGATACTTGAGCGACAAGGTCGAGGAAACGGAGCAGAAGCTGGCTCAGAGCCGGCAGCGCATCAGGTCCCTCACCATGGAATCCGATACTCTCCAGATGCTGTTGGCTGAGACGATCACCAGCTACGAGCGCACTCTGGAGAATCAGCATGCGACGATCGAAGCACTCAACGAGAGGGTCACTCTCCTAGAAGAACAGAACGTGCAGTTGGCGGCTTCGGTCGACACGCTCTCCACTCAGCTCGTCGATCTGAAGACGGAGGCGAGCACTGTTTACTATGTGGTCGGTACCAAGGAAGAGTTGCTGGAGCAGGGGATCGTGGAGAAGTCAGGTGGTGCCCGCTTCCTCTTCATATTCGGCAAGCGCGGAGAGACGCTGGTACCCTCACGCGAACTGGATCCTGCGGCGTTCACCGCGATTCACAAGGATCAGATAACCACCATAGGACTCCCGGATTCAACGTCCGAGTACGAGATCGCATCGCGTCACTCACTGGACCAGATATCGGCTGGGGTGGTCGAGAAAGGAAAGATCCGGAGCTCTTCCATTCGGATCGTATCGCCCGACGAGTTCTGGAAAAACTCGAAGTTCTTGATCGTGGTGCAGACTTCCTGATCCGATAACGGCTGGGGCTGACCTGGGAAGATTGCCGTCGGGATTCCCCGCTCCGGTTGACTAGGACGAGCCGACCTCGCCGGTGAAGAGCGTCGCCACATCGGGCTTCGTCACCTTGCCCATGGCGTTGCGCGGCAGCGCTGGAACGACCTCCAGTTCCTTCGGGATCTTGTACGGGGCAAGGCGTTCGCGCGCCCATTGCCGCAGCGGCTCGAGCGTAAGGTCAACCGACTCCACCACCTCAGCCGCAACACATACGCGTTCACCCCATTCGGGATCGGGCACGCCAACGACCGCACACTCCCGGATTGCCGGATGATTTCGCAAGACCTCCTCGATCTCGAGAGCTGACACTTTGTAACCGCCCGTCTTGATGATGTCCACGCTACGGCGACCCATGATCCGGTAGCGACCAGCTTCGATCACTGCGACGTCACCGGTCTTGAACCATCCATCGTAGAAGGCTCCCGCGGTTTCTTCCGGCCGGCGCCAGTACTCGAGAAACACGTTCGGTCCTCTGATCAGAATCTCACCGGGCGTGCCAGCCGGTACATCCTGCATCTCCTCATCAACCAGTCGGGCCTCGACCATCGGGAGTGGAGCGCCTACCGAACCTGCCACGCGCTCCCCGTGCAATGGATTCGACAACCCCATGCCTATCTCCGTCATCCCATAGCGCTCGAGCAGCACATGCCCACTCAGCTCCTGCCAGCGCTCCAACACACTCACCGGTAAGGCGGCCGAGCCCGACACCATGAGGCGCAGTCCACCACAAGCCTCCGACCACTCTGTCTGCTCCTCGGGTGACCCCTCGTCCCATGCCGCGATGAGCCGCCCGTAGATGGTTGGCACTGCCATAAACAGTGTCAACGGTCGCTCGACCAGACAGGACCACGTCTCTCGCGCATCGAACTTGGGGAGTATCTCGCAACACGCGCCGCTCCAAAGCGCGCAGGTCAAGACGTTGACGATTCCGTGAACGTGGTGCAGCGGCAACACCAACAGGATGCGATCCGCAGCAGTCCACTCCCACGCTTCGACCAACGACTTCACCTGCGCCTCGATCTGTGCGTGCGTCGTCACCACACCTTTGGGCTTCCCCGTTGTGCCGCTGGTGTAGAGCATCATTGCGCGACGCTGATCGTCAACATCGGGGAACTGATTTCGCTCCCCGCTCCCCGCTCGCCGCATCAGATCTGAAGTCAATGCCACGGGGATACCGCGCGACTGCGCCAAGTCACGAATGCGTGATTCGTACTCGGGATGCACAACAACTGACGCCGGCTCTGCGTCGTCCAGCACGTGTGCCAGTTCGGCCGGCGGGTGCGACAGTGCCATCGGCACAGCGATTCCACCGGCACGCCAAATACCCCACTGTGTCGCTACATATGAGAACTCTGGTGGAACGAGAAAGGCGACCCGTGCCTCATCGAGGTCGTGTGCATCGCATAGCAAACCTGCTGCGACGGCGGCAGAGGAATCCAGGAGATCTGCGTAGGTGTACGATCCACCGGAATCCACGAGCGCCTCGCGGGAGGTGTCGCTCGAGGCGCGTTCTATGAGTGTGATCGACATGTGAGTTCCAGACAAATGATGTACTGCCACGGATGATCATTAGAACACGGATCAGGAGGATTCGCAAGCAATTCGCAGATCCGTGTCTGCGAGGCTTCCGCTCATGTGGCTTCAGGACACGGATCTCACCGGTCTGACAGGAAGAGCGTCATCCGTGTTCGAGTAATGATCCGTGGCAGTGTATCCTCATTGGCTAGTCACCCGTGGCAGTATTTCCTATTCCGGCCGAATATTCTGATTCAACCGCAACATGTTCTTGGGGTCGTACTTCTTCTTCAGATCCACCAATCGCTGGTAGCTGTCACCGTAGGCCTCTGCCACTCGTTGCTCCTCTTCCTCGGTCATGAAGTTCACGTACACGCCGCCCGTGGCGTACGGAGTCGCGGCCTCAAACAGCTCGCGGCACCAACCGATGCAGCGGTCGTCGTCGGATGCGTTCTCCCACCGACCATGCACATTCATGATGAACTCGGCATCGCGGTGGCGGTACGCGGTCGCATCTGGTGCAATGCGGTTTGTGGCACCGCCCATCTGCGCAATGAACACTTCGCACTGAGGATCGGGCAGAGTGCCGACATACCTGATCAGTGTGTCGAGTAGATCGTCGCTCAGCTCGAGAAAGTCATGAGACTTCCAGTAATTGCGGACTCCCGGCGTCAGCAACGGATCGAACGCGGCCTGGAAGCCTGTGAATGGATGCGGGCTGATGACGTCCGCGATCGGATTACCAAAAGCCCTGAGGGGCGCCAGCGCCTTTTCACCCTCTGCCATATCCCCGGCATAGAGCGCAGCGAGAATGACTACTTCAGTCCCGTGTACATCTTCAGGGAGAAATGGCAGCGGCGGTGCCTTCCGCATCACAACCCAAACCGATAGTTCGTCCGGCGCTCGAGCCGCAAAGTCGCGATAATATCGGAGCACGTCACCGGCGTCCGAGAACGGATGCACGATCAACCCGGCCATGATTTCCGGTCCTACAGGATGTAGTTGGAACTCGAAGGAGGTAACGATCCCGAAGTTGCCACCACCACCACGGATGCCCCAAAACAGATCCGGGTTCTCGTCCGCGCTTGCTTTCACGAAAGCGCCGGCAGTGGTCACCACGTCCGCCGAGATCAGGCTATCGATGGTCAAGCCATGCTTGCGGCTGAGCCAACCGAAACCGCCACCCAGAGTCAATCCGCCGACCCCTGTCGTTGAGTTGATGCCAACCGGAACCGCGAGTCCGTACGCCTGCGTCTCGTTGTCCAGATCACCCAGCGTGACACCCGGTTCCACCCACGCGCGCTTTGCTTTGGGATCGACCCTGACCGACTTCATTCCCGCGAGCGAGATCATGATGCCCCCGTCGCACACGGCGTTACCGGCAATGTTGTGACCGACACCGTGAACCGCTACCAGCAATCCATGCTCTCGGGCAAAGTTGATCGCGCGCGTTACATCTGCAGCACCGGCACACTGGACTATCATTCCAGGTCGTTTGTCGACCATGGCATTCCAGATCGACCTGGCATCATCGTAGCCGGGAGATTTGGAAGTCAGGACATCACCACGCAGACTAGTGGTGAATGCTTCGACTGTCTCTTGGGGAATCGCGGTTGTTCCGCCATCCAAGGTTGTCATCTTCAGATCGGCCATTCTCACACACTCCTTGTCTTGAACCGTGTCGATTTCGCTGCAGCCCAATGCCTACAGCTGTCACCGTTCTCCAAGACGCAAGAGATCGGCCACGGGGCTCGCAGCTTTACCTAACTCGATTGATCAATGGTGGACGAGGAACGCGGAACCGCGATCCACAGGAAGGTCGATCAGTCTACTCCCGTCGTCCGTAGCGCATGTACTATAGGTACCAAGGCGAGCAACCGCCAGGCTCTCGCTTGTGAATGTTGTCACAAAGTCAAGACAAGACGATGCACGTTAGTTAGTTTGCTAGGCCGTTGGCAGCTTCCGGACGTGTTCGCTGCAATCCACCGACAACGTCTCAGTCGTGATGGCGCCGCCGCTTCGAGACCACGGAGAGGTCTGGTAGGCAGTTGCGCCAAACTAATAGGATGATCCGATTGGTATGGGCCTCACACCATATGAATAACGCGCGACCAATTAATCCCGAAATGAACGGCCGCACCGTATCGCATTACGAGATCATCGACAAGCTGAGTGATGGTGGGATGGGTGTGGTATACCGAGCACATGATACACGACTCGATCGTACGGTGGCCCTGAAGTTTCTGCTACCCCAATTCAGCTACAGCGACGTCGCCGAGCGACGATTCGTGATTGAGGCCAAGGCCGCCGCAGCACTCGATCACCCCAACATTTGCACCATACACGAGATCGGCGAGACTGGAGACGGTCAGCTCTTCATCGCCATGCCGCTTTACGACGGTGAGAGTCTCAAGGCGAAGCTGACACGTGGCCCGATTGCGCCGGCAGACGCCGTCGAGTACACGCGTCAAGTATGCAACGGACTCGGCAAGGCGCACGTGCGCGGCATCGTGCACCGGGACATCAAGCCGGCCAACGTTCTGGTGACGGATGATGGACTGGTGAAGATCGTGGATTTCGGGATCGCCAAACTGGCAGATGTCACCATGACCGCGACCGGTGGAGTAATCGGCACTGTAAGCTACATGAGCCCCGAGCAAGCCGACGGCGCCAAGGTGGATCACCGCTCCGATATCTTCTCGGTCGGCGTGATGTTATACGAGATGCTATCCGGCAAACTGCCGTTCGATGGCCCGAGCATCCCCGCGATAATGCACGCCATACTGAGTGTCGAGCCAGCGTCGTTGGGGTCGCTCTGTCCGCACCTTCCAGATCGGCTCGTTGCGGTAACCCATCATGCACTGACCAAGGATCCAGATGCTCGGTTCCAATCGATTCAGCAGTTGGCTGGAGCGTTGGACCAGCTGGGCCGCTCCGGCGACGATGGTCCGAGTTTGGATACATTCGTCGCCCCGGACCACGAAGTAGCCGAGTTGCGACCAGAGGGTGAGCGGCGGCAGGCGACAGTCGTGGTTTGCTTTGTGGCCGGTTACGACAAGATGGTCGAGTCACTCACTCCCGATCAGGTCGATTACATATCCGAACGGTGTGAGAACGCCGCGAGTGAGATCGTACAGCGCCACGGTGGCGTGGTTAACCGCTGCTCCGGAGAAGAGCTGGTCGCGGTGTTCGGCGTACCTACAACGCACGAAGATGACACAGTGCGTGCTGCCCGCGCCGCTCTCGAGCTGCGTGCTCAGATACGGGCAATGGAGTTCAGCCGTGAGCTGGGCCCTGAAGCATCTATCGACCTGCAGGTGGGAATTGCCTCGGGTTCGGTGGTAGCACAGGCGAATCCCTCTGGAGATCAACGGTACCGCATCGTTGGTGACGCACCCCAGATAGCAAGCCGAGCCGCGGTTGAGGCTGAGGTGGGCGATATTCTCGTGAGCACGGAGAGCCATCGCCTGCTGGCACCATTCTTCGAGACTGAAGAGGGAGTTCCCATCAAACTGAAGGGTGGTGCACGATCGGCAACGTTCCGATTGCTAGGCGAGTCCGGAATGCAGACCCGGCTGGAGGCTGCTGAGCTTACGGGGCTGACTGCATACGCGGGACGCAAGGCCGAGTTGGCGACTCTCGAGAGCCGAGTCGATCAGGCTCTTTGCGGTGAAGGCCAGTTTGTCTCAATCAGCGGTGACGCCGGGCTCGGCAAGAGCCGTCTGCTGCTCGAGTTCCGCAGTGTGATAGCGGAACGTGCAATCACGATCTTGCGTGGCCGTTGTCAGTCCTACGGCGGCAACATCGCGTATCTCCCGTTCCTGGACATGGTGCGACAATCACTTGGCCTACCCCAGGAAGACCTAGAGGATCACCATATCCAAGCTGCCCTTGCCCGGTTACGTGAAATCGACGAGGGCCTGGTCGAGTTCTTTCCTCTCTACCTCCACTTGCTGACTGTCACCAGCGACCAGTTCCACCTGCCGCGGCACTTGAAGGGAGAGGATCTGCGAGTGGCAATCATGGAGGCGTTGTCGGCACTGCTGACCGTGCTGACCACTCAGCAACCTGTGGTGTTGTTGCTCGAAGACTGGCATTGGGTCGACGATGCATCTGCCGATGCCTTGGACCAACTCGCGGCGCTCGTTCCATCTTACCCAATGCTAACAGTCGTTACCCACCGCCCGGATTACACGAGTGATGTTGGGAGCGGACCCAACTACACGAGTATCAATCTGATGCCACTCGATCTCGGTGCGTCGGTCGATATCATCAAGTCCGTACTCGACGTGGACACGGTACCCGATGAACTAGGGGAACTGATTCACGAGCGTACCGGTGGTAACCCGTTTTTCCTCGAGGAGATCTCGGAAGCGTTACGCGAAGATGGGACACTCGAGATCAAGGACCGACACATCGTGCTCACGGGCTCCCTCGAGAGACACCAGCTTCCCAATACAGTGCAGGCTGTGATACGCAGTCGTCTCGACCGGCTGGACGGGAACGCTCGAGATGTTCTGTGCTATGCGTCGGTCATTGGCCGCGAGTTCACCAGAGACATTCTTCAGAGCATACGACCTGATGATACGGCTCTACTGCAATCGGTCGAAACGCTCAAGGGCCTGGGACTCATCCAACAAACGCGCATTCTGCCACACGTGAGTTACCGGTTCAAGCATGCCCTGACTCAGGACGTGACATATGAGAGCCTGTTGCAGCATCAGCGGAGGGACCTACATGGACGCGTGGGAGATGCAGTCGAGCGGGTGCACGCAGATCGAATAGACGAGCAATATGACCTACTTGCCCGGCACTTCACTCACGCCGAGCATTGGCACAAGGCAGTCGATTACGGCATGAAGTCGTCCTCCCGCGCTTGGCAACTCAGCCAATTTCAAGAGTCGCTCAGCATTCTCGAGAACACGGAGGCCTGCTTGATGAAGCTGCCTGAGGACGCCGGCCGTCGCAAAACGCTCACGCGATTGTTGCTGCGGAAGGAGCGGTTGTTCGAACTGATGGGTCTCCGGCGCCGTCAACTGCAGATCATCGATCGTCTCATTGCGCTTCCCGAGGTAACGGATGATCCAGCCCAACTGAGCGAAGTGTTTATCCGCTTGGGGGACGTACACATTCTGCTGCGCAACCACGATGAGGCGGAGGACGCCCTCCAAGAGGCACTGGCTTTGTGTCGGCAACTAGGCGATGCCGCGCAGGAGAGAAAGACTCTTAGAAGCATCGGCCTCTTGAGATGGCATCAGGGTCGGAACGAAGAAGCTCTGGATGTAATGGAACGTGTGCTTGCGGCAGACCGGTCCAACAACGACCTAGAGGCAGTCATCGGCGACATCACAAACATCACGACCGTACTCAAGGACCTCGGGGACTTCGAGCGAGGTCGTGCCTATTTGAACGAGGCCATCCAGCTCACCGAAACCACGGAGAGCACGTCTAAGGTCGCTTATCTAGAGCACGTACTCGGTACCATCTATCGGCTGATGGGCGACACCGAGAATGCCCTCGAGCATTTCCGCCGAGCAGCAGCCGCCTCGGAGAGCAATCGACTGTGGGTACAAAACGGTTTCAACTTGTCGAGCGTAGCCCACATCCTATGGCAGCAGGGCAGAACCGAAGAGGCAATCCAAACCTACAACAAGGCCGTCCTCATGCTGCGGCGCACCAGGCACGCTGAAGGTCTGTCTCATTCGTTGCGCACGCTTGCTGACATTTTGTTGGGTCTACAACGCCATGAGGATGCACTGCCGCATCTCAAGGAAGCAGCCGAGCTGTGTGCCTTGATGGAAGGCAAGCAGACCGAGGCACAAGTATGGTCCAGCATTGGGAGGTGAATGAAAAGGCTGGCGACTACCCCGAGGCAATGGCAGCATGGGGCAAGGGCCGCACGCTCAGCCAGCAAATCGATGACCCGGCCGTGGAGTTGGAGATCCTGGAGCAAATGGCGCGGTTCACCAGGAAGCAGGTTCCGGAACCAAGCCTGGCCTTGCAGTACTACCGTGAGGCGCTAGCGTTAGCGCAATCCACCAAGGATTCCGCCAAAGAGAGCGACCTGCGAAACACTATGGGTATCATCGAGTGGGAGAGGGACAACTTCGGTGATGCCTTGCAGCACTATGAACGAGCCCTGGAGATACTGCAACAGCAAGAGGGGTCGGCTGACGCCGGATTAGTACTCACAAGCATCGGCGTGACACTCCACAAACTGGGACGTATGGATGAAGCCATCGACCGACTCGAGCACGCGGTGCG
>JAUVRV010000218.1 GCA_030597435.1 Gemmatimonadales bacterium
GTTTTGGGACCCGTGACCCCAAGTCTGGCAATCAGGTAAATGAACCCTCGAGCGGAATCAACCGTGCGGGCGAGGCGGCTTGTCTCCGTAGTTGGCGCAACCAGTCGAATCAGAGCCAACGGACTCGCATGTAGCGTGCGTTCGATCTCCAGATCCTCTGCCGCTGGCAGGTCGGTGAGCAGCAGGCCGGAGACCCCACTCTCTGCAGCATCATTCAGAAACCGTTCCAGGCCATAAGAGAGAATTGGGTTGAGATAGCCAAAGGCTATGACCGGAATGCCGAGTTCTGCCTCCTTGATGAGAGCCAGAGCACCTGGCACTGTCATGCCACCTTCGAGGGCGGCTTGAGTGGATTGCTGGATCACGGGGCCATCAGCAAGAGGATCACTGAACGGGAGTCCAACCTCGACGAAGTCAGCACCGGCCTCCGGCAACATGCGCAGAGCCGCGAGACTCTTGGCCCTGTCCGGGTACCCGGCAGTCAGGTAAGGTATCAGAGCAGTGCGCCGCTGCTCTCGCAGACGCTCCCACTGCAGGTCGATGGGATGACTAGACAAAGTAGTCGGACGGGGTGATACCATATTTCGCTGGATCAGTAACCTTGATGATCGACTTCTTATGCGCTCCGTTTGCGTCCACCTCAGCAAGGTCAACCAACGGTCCTGGGTCCAGTCTCGCACCGTCGGCAGTACAAACCACCCGCACTACGGGGCGGTTCAGCTGCGTTGTGTCGGAGTTGGCTGCGTGAACGATTGCCAGCTCATAGGTGTCGAGTACGACGCATGTGCCCACCGGATAGATGCCAAGCAGATTGATGAGTGCTTTGACCAGGACCGAGTCATAGCCACGCCGACGATTCTCCCACATTTCTCGCAGGACTTGATCGGGTTGGATTGGCACCGTCTGATAAACCCGCCGCGATGTAGCCGCGTCGAACCCATCGGCCACTGAAACCACCTTGGAATAGACCGAGAGGTCCCGCTCTCTGATGGTTCGCGGATACCCGGTGAGATCGGTCTTCATGTGGTGTTCGTACGCCACGATGATCCCACGGTAGGGAATCTCCCCGTATCCTCTGAGTCCGAACAGCGTGAGCACACCGAGCCAGGGATGAGCTTGGATTATGCGCCATTCGTCGTCGGTGAGTGCTCCCTCTTTGTTCAAAACTTCTAGTGGAACACGGCTCTTGCCAACATCATGCAATAGCGCTGCGAGCCCCAGATCATAGAGCTGCAGCTTGCTGAGTGCAAGACGTTTCCCAATCGAGACACTGAAAATACAGACGTTCACCGAATGATTGAACGTGTACTGGTCGTAGTCACGGATCGTAGTGAGGCCTACAATGGAGGTCTCGTTCTGCAGCACCTGGTCGACGATGTTCTGCACCGCCCGTTTCACCTTCTTGACACTTGCGCTCCGTCCCATCCTGACGCTGTTGATCACCTCCTGCGTCACGGCAACCGACTGCTCGTAGGTACGCTTGGCCGCACGCTTCCTCTCTTCCGCGTCTTCATATGTCGTGGTCTCCCACGGCGCCTCTATGTCGATATGAGTGACACCGCCCTCTGCCATCTTCTTTTGCAGCTCGTCGAAGCCATCGCTCTCCGACTCGGCGGTCGACAGAACAAGGGCGATGAAGATCTGCCACTCACGGCGTTCGACCGATTCCTCGACATGTACGGCACCCACGCCGCACTCACGCAGGGTGGTCAGTACGTGACTGAACGTCGAATAGTTGTCTAGCGCCAGGCGCAGACGAGTTGAGTTGACGAAGATGAACTCACCAGAGACCCTGACTTCCAATTCCGGCTCAACATCCAACAACACCTTGGCAGCTTTGGAGACGTCGTCCAAGGCACGTTGCACCTGAACGTTCTCCACTGGATAGAGTTTCAGGTTCCTCAGTGCCGCATAGAACGCGAGCAGGAAGTCACGCCCTCCCTCGCGGAAGACAGCTTCGTTCCTGTCCTCCATGGCATCAGCCAGCGATTCCCTGGACGTTGGTGCTTGCTGGTCAGGCTCTTTCATGTCAGCCTGCCTCCCGCAAAGCCCTGTTGATCGCGTTCTTGACCAGAGCGTCCTTTTCCTCTGAAGCGGCGACCTTCAACACCGCTTTTGCCTCATCATCACCGATCTTGCCCAAGGCCATTGCCACGCATGCCCTCGTTTCCGGATCTTCTTTTCTGCGAAGCAGTCCCTTGGTTTCGAGCATCGGGCGGAGCGCGGCAATGCCGGCCGAACCGGCGAGCAGACCGTAGGCCTCGAAGAATGCGGTCTTCTCGGTCAGTTCGGCGTTCTTCAACCACTTGCCGTTCACGGCTGCCTCAACTTTGGCAAGAGCAGCACGGTGACCACGTTCCGCCAGGGCACGGACCGCAACGACCCGCACGTTGGAGTCCTTGTCGTCAATCGCTCTCTCCAGCTCCCTCATGGCTCCTGGGGAGTTCATGGCCGCCAAGCCCGCCGCTGCCTCCTTGCGAACCTCCAATTCATCCCGGTCCAGCAGTGCGCCGAGGGCTGGGACAAATGGGGGCAGCTTGAGACGCGAAACGAGCCGCACGGTCGTGAGCAGAACAGACTCCTCGGCCTCCTCCAAGGTCTGGACAACCTGGTCCGGATGGGCCGATGCCAGACGCAATGCCGCCCGCTCCAGCGGCTCTCGAATCGACTCGTTGGAGAGTTGCGGCAGCCACTCCAACACACGCCGCAGCGCCTCTGGCCGCAACTCACCGAACAGTTCGCTCAGATCTTCTTCGGTCGGAGTCACTACCGCCTCGTCCAGCGATTGGAGCAGCTGACCCAGCACCTCGCCCTGTGACAGCCGGGCAGGAAGTTCCTCGATCTTCTTCCTCTGTTCGGGCAGCAACTCCCGGGCACGTTCGAGGATGGCTCTGAGTTCCCGCAACAGGTACGCTACCGAGTGGAAATCCCCCGCTCCCAGCAGATAGGGAATGAAGTTCTCCGTGATGGAGATCAGCTCGGCCCGAACAGCCGTATAGGTCTGCAATTCGAGGAGATCGAAAAGCATGGCCAGCACGTTGCCAGGCAGGTCCTTTGAATACTCCCTTTCGATCTCCGTTTGCAGATACTTGAGGTCGCTCTCGTCGAGGAAATAGAGCGTACCATCGAATTCGTCGATCTTGACGATACCCGAGGGAGTTTCCACATCCCGGGTATCCTCAGCGATCTTGGCCTTGGTCTCCTCCGCCTCAGGTGCCGCACCACGCACCCATCCATCCTCGGTAGGCTGAAGCGGGACAACGCCCTCGGCCCCAAGTTCAACCGCGGTGTAACGGACCTTCTGGAAATCCTGTTCCCACAGCAACGTCAGCAGATCGTCCGCAGCATCCTTGGGTAGGTTTTGGGCTTGTTTGATGACCTCCAGCAAACCGACAATCTCCTCTTCCTCAACACCCTGCTCCAGAGCCAGAGAACGAACGCCATCCTTGAACAGCACCCAGGCAACGCTCTCCGACTTGCTGGGCTGAGAGTAAACAGAGATGCCTTCCCACATCAGATCCGATTCCGTTACTCGGATCTCTAGCTCCGTGTACTCTTCCCAAACGGGGCCGAACGCTACCCGGACGTTCTCGACCGCCTTCTGATATATGGGGTTGTTGGGGAGATAGAGCTGAATAGCACGTAAGCCCTTGACCAGAACCTGGATCAAGTTCTCAACAGCGGTGCTGTCGACCAGTTGGTCTGCCACGCCTGGCTCGGTCACCGCCGATCCGCTATTTCCGCAACATGTGCCACGTCCTTGTCACCACGGCCACTCAGGTTGAGTAGTACTGTTTCCGACTCGCTCCAGCGTCCGGCCTGCCCCAGTACCCATGCCAGAGCATGCGCACTCTCGAGTGCTGGCAATATGCCCTCTAGGCGGCACAGAGCGAAATAGGCTGCCAGCGCCTCGTCGTCGGTCACCGAGTCGTAGGTGACTCGACCACTCTCTTTCAGATAGGCATGTTCGGGACCCACGCCGGGATAGTCAAGACCGGCGGACACCGAATGGGCGGGCAAAACTTGACCGTCCTCTGTTTGGAGCAGGTAGCTGAGACTCCCGTGCAGCACTCCGGGCCTCCCGGCAGACAGTGTCGCCGCGTGCCGGCCAGTGGCGATCCCGGCACCGGCGGCTTCTACGCCGATGAGGTCTACCGCGGGATCGCCGAGGAAGCCAACGAAGATTCCCATGGCGTTCGACCCACCACCCACACACGCAACCACCGCCGCGGGAAGCTGCCCATCCAACTCCAGGACCTGAGATCTCGCCTCGCGACCGATGACACTCTGGAAGTCCCGGACCATGCGCGGGAACGGATCTGGCCCCACGACCGAACCGATGATGTAGTGCGTGGTGGTCACGTTCGTGACCCAATCCCGCAACGCCTCATTGGTCGCGTCCTTCAGGGTCCGCGTGCCGGAACCGACAGCAACGACCGTGGCCCCCATGCTCTCCATTCGGAAGACGTTGAGCCGCTGACGCGCCATGTCCTCCTCACCCATGTAGACAACACACTCCAGCCCGTATCGAGCACATGCGGTAGCCGTGGCAACCCCATGTTGCCCCGCACCAGTTTCTGCGATTATGCGGCGCTTGCTCATGCGCCTGGCAAGCAAGACTTGGCCCAATGTGTTGTTGATCTTGTGCGCTCCGGTGTGGTTGAGATCCTCACGCTTGAGCAGGACCCTACATCCGACCAGCTCGGACATACGCGGGGTATCCGATACAGGCGTCGGTCTGCCAACGTAGGATCTCAGCAGATCAGCAAGCTCTTGCTCGAATTCCGGATCTGCCATAGCTCGATCGAACACCTGAGCCATTTCGTCCAGAGCAGCAATCAACGTCTCCGGTACATAACGGCCACCAAACGGCCCGAACCGTCCAACTGTCGAGGCACTAGCTTCTGTCACGCCTTTTCACTCCGGTCAGTTGCTCAACCGCTCTTGCCGGTTGCTGGGAACTTGCCAGTGCTGTTCCTATCAACACCGCGTCAGCGCCCCAGGAAGCTACCTTTTCCACGTCGGCGCGGTTTGCCAAACCGCTCTCGGCCACAGTCGTGATTCCGCAAGGCACCGATCGCACGATATCGGCCATTTGATTCACATCAACCTGAAACGTAGTCAAGTCTCTACTGTTGACGCCCAGGCAATCTGGGCCAACTCGCAGGGCGTCCTCGAGTTCCTTGGCATCGTGCACCTCGATCAAGGTACCAAGACCCAGCTCCGAAGCTAACTGGTGCAACTCGGCCAGTTGCTGCGGTTCCAGTGCCCCAACGATCAACAACGTGGCACTGGCGCCAATGGCTCGGGTCTCGTAGAGCTGTACCGGATCTACGATGAAGTCCTTTCTCAGAATCGGTCGCGTAATAGCAGCCCGCACCGATTCCACATCCGCCAGCGACCCCCCGAAAAACGGCTCATTCGTGAGCACCGAAACCGCACGGGCGCCACCCGCCTCGTAATCGCTGGCAAGGAGTGTAGGATCGAGGTCGGGCGCGATGTCGCCCGCCGATGGCGAGCGCCGCTTGACCTCGGCGATGACCGCTACGTCCGGTCCTTCGAAAGCA
>JAUVRV010000251.1 GCA_030597435.1 Gemmatimonadales bacterium
GCGACGTCGTTCTGCGAGTTCATGGCCCGGGAGCCGCACCACGAGGCCAAAATGGTCGGTGTCCTGCTATTGGGACGGTATCGCGAGAGTTTTTCCACAGGTCTCCTAGCGGCCGTGCGCGGCTGGATCTTGGCAGGCTATTTCCCCAATTGGGCGGCGATCGATGGATTGGCCCCGACCGTCGTCACGCCACTAGCCGTCAAATACCCCGAACTCATCCTACGCATCACACGCTGGACTGCCTCTAAGAACCTATGGCTGCGTCGGGCGGCGGCTGTGACATTCGTGCCGCTGGCTCGGCAGGGACAGGAGCTGGACCACGCGTACGCCGTTGTCGAAGACATGTTGGCCGACAAGAACGACTTGATCCACAAGGCGTGTGGCTGGCTATTGCGTGAGGCCGGCCGGACCGACATGAAACGGCTCGAGCGCTTCCTGCTGAGCAATGGGCCCCGGATACCACGCACGACAGTGAGATACGCCATCGAGCGGTTCCCCGAGCGGAGACGAAAAAGCCTGCTCTCGCAGACCCGCGGTTGAAGCAGATCTCGATATGAGAGGTGATGACGCCATGCGTATGATGCCTTTTGCAGTTTTCGCTCTGGCTCTTGTTCAGCCAGTACAGACTCCAGTCCAAGGACAGTCCGATTCCGATCCCGCGGTCTTGCATGAGATCCTCATTACCGATGTCATGATCCCGATGCGGGATGGAGTACACCTCAACGCTCGGATTTACAGTCCGACAGATGTGGCCGAACCGGGTCCGGCAATCCTATCGCTTACACCCTACACGTCTGACGATGCCCACGAGCGAGCCAGCTTCTTTGCCAGGAACGGATACGTTTACGTCAATGCCAACACTCGGGGACGTGGTGGTTCGGAGGGTGAGTCGTGGCCGTTGGAGCAGGACGGTCCCGATGGTCACGATTTGGTGCAGTGGATCTCGCAGCAGGCCTGGTGTGACGGCCGCGTGGCGATGCGGGGTGGATCATACCGTGGCATGGTTCAGTGGCAGACCTTGAGGGAGTCACCGCAGGCGCTTGTGACAGCGGTCCCGACTGCATCGGTTCACCCTGGTTGGGACTATCCCAATCCCAGTGCGATCTTTCTCAGCTACGCGGCGCGGTGGCTCGCTTACGTAAACGGAGCGGCGTCGCAGAGTTCGCTGTTTGGCGACAACGCCTATTGGCAGAGCAAGTACCTCGAGAAGCACCGTCAGCACCGGCCGTTTGCCGAACTCGACGAACTCACCGGTCTTCCTCCCAGGGTATTCCAACGTTGGATCGAACACCCGTACTATGACGCATTCTGGCAAGAGATGAACCCCGGGCCGAGTGACTATAGCGGAATCGACCTTCCCATCCTGACCATTACGGGTTACTTCGATGGCGACCAACCGGGGGCGATGAAGTACTTCACCGATCACATGCGATACGGTTCTGAGCATGCAATAGCCAGGCATTATCTGGTGTTTGGGCCTTGGAGTCACGGAGGAACACGCCATCCGGTGAGAGAACTCGGCGGCCTCGTTTTCGGTGACAACAGCGTGCTCGACATGGAGCAGCTCCATCTAGACTGGTTCGACTGGGTTTTCAAGCACGAGGACCGACCAGAGATTTTGCGGGATCGCGTTGCCTACTATGTGATGGAGGCAAACGAATGGAAATACGCTCCAAGCCTCGAGACAATCGCCACGGATTCGCGAAGCTGGTACTTGGATTCGCAGGACGGTGAGGCGAATGATGTGTTTCGATCGGGGAGTCTCAGTTCGGAGCCGCCCGTTGTGTCTGGAACAGATTCGTACGAATACGATCCCCTGGAGACGATAGAGGATTACGGAGAGTTCGCGGCACTAAACAGTGGTTACACTGGTAGTGGCGCCGCCTTCGCACCTCATGCCAAGCTCGTGTACCACAGCTCTCCGCTAACGTCGGATCTCGAGGTTTCGGGATATGCCAAGGTCGATGCATACATCGAACTGAACGTACTGGACACCGACCTGCTTGCTTTCCTCTACGAGGTGCGTGCGGATGGAAGTACGATATACTTGGGAACCAGCGAACTGCGGGCAAGGCACAGGAACGGTGTGGATCGAGTGGATCTCGTGCAACCAGGTGAGATCGAACTCTACACGTTCGACCGGTTCTACTGGTTCTCGCGCTTGCTGCTCGAAGGCAGCCGACTACGGTTGGTGATCTTGCCACTCAATTCACCGGATCGGGATAAGAACTACAACTCGGGTGGGAACACGATATACGAGACCGATGCGGATGCTCGCACGGCCGTGGTTAAGGTGCATCACGGGCCTGAATACCCCAGTGCGGTTGTCCTGCCCATCACAGGTGGGGGAACCGAACGGAACTGACGACCGGTGAACCCTGCTCGCCCGTCGGATCTAACACAGGAGCAAGAATTTCAGTGACTCAGGAAGCCTCAAGGAATACCCCTCGGTGGTTGAACATCACTCTCTGGATCCTAGCCGTGATGTTGATGCTCACCGCGGTGGTCTACCAACGACTCACCGGCCCCACACACAAGTTGCGTGGTGAGTTTTCCGTTGCCGATCAAACGTACCGTTACAGATTGATCCGGAGTGCGTATTCGACCGCAGACACACTGGTTGCCATACCGTTGCCGCAAACCGAAGTGACCGGGGATCTCCACTACAAGAGGTATCCCACACGCGATGAGTTCACGGTCGTTCCATTGGAGATTCATGGCGAGCAGATGGGTGCAAGACTCCCGGTCCAGCCACCGGCGGGTAAGCTGGAGTACTATTTGACCCTGGAGACATCCGACGGGAACCTCACGATACCCGATGCGGCAGATGGCAGTGTGATCATACGGTTCAAGGGTCCGACACCGATCTACGTATTGCTGCCGCACGTCTTGCTCATGTTCTGCGCCGTAATGATAGGGTTGCGTGCTGGATTGGCTGCGCTGTTTGCTCCCTCTGGAATCGCGAAGCTGTCCTGGACGACCCTGGTGTTGGTGACCGCCGGCGGCCTGATGCTAGGACCCATCGTACAGAAGACTGCGTTTGGTGCTTACTGGACCGGCTTTCCATTCGGATTCGATCTGACGGACAACAAGACACTGATCATGTGGTTGGTCTGGGCCGTTGCGTTGTTCATGCTGACGAAATACAAGACGCAGCATCTGGTGCGTAGGACGGCTGTCATTGGAGCCGCGGTGGTAATGGTGGTCGTCTACTTGATCCCACACAGCCTGCGTGGTAGCGAACTCGACTACAGCCAGCTGGACCAGGGAGTGTCACCGGCAGATGCGGTCGAGACGGGCCGGTGAAGTACGAAATGACACCGCGGTTGGAACTGCTGCTGGACACACCCAGGGGTGAGGTGAAGCTTACGTCGTAATATTCATGCAGAATGAAACCAACTTGGTCCCCATAGGAGCACGACATGACGTCGACTAGTAGAAGGGATTTCTTCAAACTCACGGCGACGGGTGCTGGGGCGGTAGCTCTCGGCTCAGCGACAGGCTGTACTACAGGAGAGAGTTCCGATCTGCCGGACCCGATTCGTAGCCTCCAGCCCTACCCCGGAGAATACACGCCGATAACCGATGAGGAGCGCCAGTCTCGCATCGAGAAGGCGAAGCGCCTCATGGTCGAGAACGGCATCGATGCGATCTTCCTCGATGCTGGGACGAGCATGTTCTACTACACGGGTGTCCGCTGGGGTCAGAGCGAGCGCATGTTCGGGATTGTCATCCCAGCGCGTGGCGAGATCGGTATCGTTACCCCTGCCTTCGAGGAGGAGCGGGCGCGACAACTAATCAGGTTTGGTGACGATGTCCGTCCGTGGCACGAGCATGAGAGCCCGTATGAGTTGGTTTCCGGGATATTGAGGGATCGTGGTATCAGGACCGGTACGATAGGGATGGAAGAGCGGGTTCGGTTCTTCCTCTACGACGGGATTCGCCAGGAGATGGCGAGAGCGCGGTTTGTCAGCGCGGACCCCGTAACCGTTGGTTGCCGTGTGATCAAGTCGCCGGCAGAACTGGCGTTGATGCAACGAGCTAACGACATCACGGTCGAGGCCTACAAGGCGGCCATCGCAACGCTTTACGAAGGAATGCCGCGCGAAGAATTCAGCGCCAACGCCGCAGCCGCTCACCAGAAGCTGGGTGCTTCCGGCGGCATTGGAGCGCAGTTCGGAGAGGCCTCCGCTTATCCTCACGGCAGCAGCAAACCACAATTCTTGGCTGAAGGTGACATTGTGCTCATGGACGGCGGCTGCGGCGTGGACGGTTACCGCTCGGACATCAGCCGGACAATCGTGTTCGGCGAGCCAACACAGCGCCAGCGCGATGTATGGGATTTGGAGCGTCGTGCCCAGTCTGCCGCTCTTGCCACCGCGGGTCCGGGCGTACCGTGTGAAGATGTGGACGCCGCCGCGCGGAAGGTGATTACCGACGGTGGCTTTGGGCCGGACTACGAGTACTTCACTCACAGAGTGGGCCATGGCATAGGGCTGGACGGCCACGAGTGGACCAATCTCGTGCGCGGTAACAAGACCCCGATGCAGCCGGGCATGTGTTTTAGCAATGAACCCGGGATTTACATCTATGGCGAGTTCGGCGTTCGGCTGGAGGACGACATGTACATAACCGAGGATAGCGCAAAGCTGTTCTCGCAACAGAGTCCCTCGATCGAACAGCCATTTGTGTAGTTGAAAACACACTCGGTGGAGCCCGCCAGGCGAGGCTCCGCCGCCCTTTCCTTGTCACAGGAGAAACGACGATGAGATCCCTCCGCTCTTACGTCGCGCCGCTGATGCTGGCACTGACCGCGGCGGCAGCAGTCTCGACTACCGCGTCGGCCCAAACCGAGGCAACCGCCCTCAGTGCGTTGGAGTGGCGCAATATCGGTCCCGCCAACATGGGTGGCCGCGTGACTACCATACTCGGCATTCCGGGTGATATGCGGACCTGGTGGTTCGGTGGCGCCGACGGTGGTCTCTGGATGACCCGGAACGGCGGAACCACCTTTGAGGGCCAATGGCAGGACGAGATTGCATACTCGGTCGGCAACGTAGCCATGGCTCCCTCGGATCACAACGTACTGTACCTCGGCTCGGGTGAAGCCGACCCGCGGAACTCGGTGAGTTATGGCCTGGGCGTGTGGAAGTCCCCTGACCTGGGCACCCCCTGGCAGCCCTTGGGTCTCGATGACACC
>JAUVRV010000314.1 GCA_030597435.1 Gemmatimonadales bacterium
GAGCTGTTCCACTAGTCCGGGGTTTTGGGGCGACGAGACGGTTATGGTCTCGACCTGGCCCTGCCAGCGGCCGTGAATTCCGATCTGGATGGCTCCGGAACCAAAGTCTCGGGTCAGACCCACCACCGCGGCCGGGCGGGCGACCTGTCCGTTAGTGGGGACGGGCGCACTACGCGTCCTGTTGTCAACCGCATCGTAGCCCACAGAAAGACCGGCTCCCCACCCACCCGCTCTCCAACCGGTGGCTCCTTCGATCCGCGCGAAGATGCGGCTGAAATCAGACGGTGTCGTGTCTGTTACCACGAACGGACTGCTGCCGTGCGGTTCGAACATGTTGGAGCGCGACCGCTTGCTCAACTGTTGGTCGAACACGACTCGGCCTATCACTGCGCCGTTCTTCCCAAGCGGCATCCAAGACAGGGCCGAGAGGTCCAGGTCGGTAACCTCGACAGGGTCGAGCGGGCGTCTGTATTCGCCGCTTTCGTGTTTCACTGCCAGGTCGAACTCGGTGCGCGCCCGCAGACGCTCGAACGCCAGGGCACCCGGATTGGCAGCCGTCCAGAAGAGCCCGATCTGTGGTTCGGGAGAGAGTATGACGTCTGACAGCGTCCCCGGCGCAATCGGCGGCGTGCGCGCCAGGTCACCGATCGGTGTGAGCGAACTCCATGTGTGGGTCCAGGCGGGCTTGTCGACCGACACCGAAATGGCCGAGGCCTGCGATTGCTGAGCGGACAGATCGATTGCCGCTATGAAAGCCAGCATAGTCCCTACAGTTGAAACGGCCCACCTCATCGCAAACGCCTCGATCGCGGCGCGAGCGGCATGGTGAGTTCAATGCCAAAGCGCATGGCTGCGAAGGCCCTGGGGATTACCTCCCGACCACCCCAGTTCCCCTGCCGGAAGAAGGCGTTGTAGGCGTAGAACGACAAGCGACCGTCGAGCGGGAGTGTCTTGCTCACTTGGAGACTGAACAGCCAGTCCTGTGGGGTAGTCCTCAGCTCATTGAAGATGCCGGTTCGTGCCACGCGGATGTCATCGTACTGCGGATCGGTCCGGTCCTCCGGTGGGACCGGTACCAGGGTGCCGGCGCGCGTGAGATAGCCCGCAAATGAGAGGCTGTCGCTACCGCCTACCGTCTCACGTGTCTCCTTCACATAGTGCTGCAGCGTTCCCGTGATGACGAGCCCAAGACGCGGTTGGTGATGAACCACACGGTACGTCACCAATGCACGCTCGCCCTTCTGCGTGAGGCCCTCCCAGTAGGGAACGCGCGGGATATTGGCGGTGAGCTGGAAGTTGTCAAACGAAACGTTATTCCCGAAGTCGAGCCCAGGTGATACCAACTGCTCCCGAATCCACTGGGCTTGCACCTCGAACCGCATGTTGATGGCCCTGATCTCAGGGAAGAACGCGGTCACTTCCAACCCCTTCGTATTGACGGAAATCATGTTGGTCGGGCGGCTCACCAAGACGGGCACGGTGTCTACGAGATAGGCCGGCTCGACTATCTCGGGTGGAACTCCGGTTCCGTTCGTCGAATCCGCCAACGCATAATGTTCGCGGGCGAGCCAGGTGGGTTCGAGTTCGTTGCCGATACCTCCGGTCAGATTCTGTGAAAACGCCACAAGCGAAATGACGCCCAGACCCGGGCCGAGTTGGAGTTCGAGACCGACCTCACCCTCGCGCGAGTCAATGAATCCCAGTTCCGGGTTGGTGGGATCCTTGATTGAAGTAGTGAGCACCGCCTTTCGCTCGGCAGGGTCGACGGTATACCAGTTGACGTTGACCACGTCGTAATACTGCGGCGCGGGATATAGCTGGGCGAGCGGTGGTATCTTGGCCGTCATGCCCCAGCCACCCCTCAACCGCACCCAGGGAACGGGGGCCAATTCCAGGTTGATACGGGGTTGCAGTGCTCGGTCACGCACTCCGGAGAACCACGTTTCTCCTTCGTTCAGGATATCCAACCTGAGACCGGTCTGCAGGTCGAAGCGCCAGCTCCCGAACAAGCTGGTCCTGGTTCTGACGTCGACATATAGTGCGCCGGCCGCCAGACCGGGCACCGCGTCGTTGCTACGCGGCCGGTCGAACCCGTTCACCCCGTTGAAGCTGACCTGCGGCGGAAACTCGATGTCGAACTGGTAGCCCGGCCCGTCGTTCCATTCACGGCGAAACTCCAGTCCACCGACGAAGTCGAGATCGAGCGCGGACAGGCGCGTGGGTGCTGTGCCCTCGAGCCGACCGAATATCAACCAGGGATTGCCCTCGACAGTAACGTTCGAGATATACGTACCGCCTATGTAATGACCATCGGCTCGGCCTTCGGTTAGCCGGTCAGTGAATGGCATGGCAGCGCGAAAGCGCGAGTTGTTGGTGAACGACCGCTGGCGTCCGCGGCGCACCGCGGCGGTGAGCCTGGCAAAAGACAACTCGCCGAGTGAGAATCGCACTCGTTCGGATATGCTCAGTTCCGAGTCGCGGTTTTGCGACGACACGCCCTGCTGTATCTCGGGGCGCTCGGGTACGTCCTCGATCAGCTGGACGAAGTCGACTCGGGTGTCGAATGTGACCCGGCCGTTGGGTTCGCGCGTGCTCCGAGCGAGCCCGAACCGGTGCGCACCTTGCGCGGATATGCGATAACTCACGTCATCGCGCAATCCGGGTGCGAGCGTGGTCCGTGCCACGTCGAACGATCCGGTGGCAAGCTGGGTCTCGCCAAACAGACTTGTCCCGGCGAGCAGGTTGGCCTGGCCGGTTATCCCGTCGTAACGGGCGGCGATCTGCGGATCCACGATGCCCGCTCTCGTCTCCACAATGACTGCACCTTGAGTGAGGTCGCCGTACCGCGCGGACGGTATGCCCCTGATTACCTCGACCCGCTCGAGCATTGATGCGGGAATCAGACGCAGGTCCACGCCGCCCCCGGCCGACGTTCCTAAACCGACCTCTCCTCTCGGCCCGAGAGTCTGCAGGTTGGCATTGTTGGACAGGGGGACTCCGTCCAACACGATGAGCGTCCCGAACGCGGCGATTTCGGCGGTAGTGGGAGCACTGCCACTCACCGAGCTGGACGAGCCTCCCGGTGGCATCGGTACCGACCGCAGCGCGATCTGTTGCACGTTCTCGAGTCCCGGTGGTGTGAGCGGTGTCCCCGGGATCAGCTCCATCACGGTCATGAGGCTGACGGCCGCCTGGTTGGCAATGGCCTCTCGGTCGATGACACTCGCCGTACCCAGCTCATCTTTGGCGCGGCTGAGCGGATCGGCGGTCACCACGATTCCCTCGATCAGTAGCGCGCTCGACGCTATGCTGATGTCTTGCGTGAGCGTGCCCCGCAGCGGGACGACCACGCTGACGCGCGAGGGCGCATATCCAATGCGTCTGGTGCGCAGTGTCTGTGGGCCGGCCGGAACCTGTAGTAGCACGTAGCGGCCGTCGGCATCGGTGATTGTGTGGAGTGTAGTTCCCTCGATCGTCACTTCAACGGCTTCGACGGGCTGTGAGTTTGCATCAGCCACCCGCCCGGTGACAGTGGCCCCGACTGTCTCCTGTTCCTGCGCAACAATCAACGCCGGAAATACAACCATGCCGGCGATGACGCGCAGCATGAGCTTGCCGAGCGGAGGAGTGAGGCGATGGGCAGAGCCGGCTGCTCTCATGGTAGCCTGCCAGCCGCTCCTCCTTTCAGATCCAGAATCGTGAGCACTGAGTCCACTGCGATGGCAGCCGTTAGCGATCCCTTCCGAAGGTACTCGACTCTCCCCTCGTGGTCCAACAGCACGACCTGTGGAACGGCAGTCACGCGATAGAAATCCATGAACTTGGGCGCAGGGAAGTTCACCACTGGGAATTGCAGATTATGCTCTCGCACATAGCCACGCATCACGTGAGCCGAATCGAGAGAGACTCCCACGACCTCAACCTCGGATGAACCACTCAGCCGTTGTGCTATTTTCTGCCACGCCGGAACTGACGCACTGCAAAATGAGCACTTGGCGCTCATCATGAAGAGGAGTTGGCGCTTACCCGTCTCGCCCTCTCCGACTGTTACGGGGGATCCGTCCTGGGCGGCGGCGGTGAACCGTGGCACGTGCGAGCCCACCTGAAGCCAGCGGTTCTGGTCGAGCAGCTGCGAGTACTCTGCCTTGATAGAGCGGTTCTGCAGCGCGAGAACCAGGATCAATATGCTGAGCAACGGGACCACTATTCTAATAACCGCTGGTTTGGCCGTCATAGGAGTCTAGGTGTTCGGATTCACAAGGTGGTCTTGATCACTCCTGTTGTCGGGCGTCTTGCATCCATATGTAAGGCGCAATGAGTGAGTCA
>JAUVRV010000409.1 GCA_030597435.1 Gemmatimonadales bacterium
GCGACCGTCAGGCAGTTCCAACAGGCCTCGAATGGTACTGAATTCTCGGGGAAATGACGCACTTGGAGTGGCAAGACGCTGTTCTGCAACCTGGGCTTCGATCGTCGAGAACGGGACCGCCACAAACGCCAGAAAAACAGGAGCCGCCAGGACTCCGCGCAGTACACTACGCATGGGACCTTCCTTAGTTGAGGACTTCTCTATCCTGTTCTGAGTCCGCTCGTGAGTACCGGACTCTCGTTAGATGCGCGGCGCCCTGTCAAGGTCGCGGCGGAGAAGATAGAGGAGGGGAAGGAGATGAAGCTCGGCCGGGTTCGTGACCTCAGCCGAGGATCGAGGCGTAGACCAGCACCGGCAGCTTGGGATACGAGGCAGCGGGCTCAGGAACATACCAATGCCGCCGAGTCTTCGTGAACAGCCCAGTAGGGTAGACATGCTTGCCCGAGGCGGTGAATGCGATCCTACTCTGGCAGGTACTCCACTCGCGGTTCGTGCATGTGGTCTTGCAGCAGTCGAACTCGCACAGTGCCATATCGAGCGGTACCGGTTGGACTTGATCCCGCATCCACTGGAGAACGTTTCTATGTCGAGAACACTGAGCCATCGTGGATCCTCGCTGCTTCAGCTGTCGCCACACCTCGCTGCTAACTGATACCGAATCGTGCTACGAGACGAATGTAACAAATTGTGAAGATGTCGTTAAAGTTCTCGGTGCCACCTCTTGGCGCCCCTTGCCACTATCCTTAAGCAGTTGTTCTTCAAGTAGTTGTTCTTCGACTCAGGCCACATCACGACAGGAGCACCTGGATGAAAGCCCTCACGATATTGACACTCGGTCTCTTGCTTCCAATCGCTGCCACGGCCCAAGATGTGATCGGCGCCGACGGCAGGATCAGGGTCGCTCTTGTCAAGATGCCTTATACCGGAGCGCGCAACATCGCCGAGTTGTCCGAGACGCCCGACTACCTGATGGGCGGTGGTATCACGCATGCCCTGATCCAGCAGGGCGCCGTTCTGCTACCTACTACGACCATCGCACTCACGCTGGAAGAGGAAGACGACTACGGTGAGTGGCATCGGATGGCACTCGCGAACGGGCACCTGGCAGAAACCGTGGCCGAGAACACGAAACAGGGTTACTTGTCGGTAGGGTTGTTGGCCAACTGTAGCTCATTACTGGGCATGTTGGGTGGCTTACAGCATTCAGGACCCACCCGACGGCCACTGCGGGTCGGGCTGGTCTGGATCGACGCGCACGGTGACTTCAATACGCCCGAGACCACTCTCAGTGGCATGCTGGGCGGAATGCCCGTGGCGATCTCGGCCGGCATGGCTCTCACCAATTTCAGGCTCGAGTCCGGACTAGATCCCGCCCTTCCCACTCGCTACATCGTAATGGCAGCCGTGCGCGACACAGATCCCCTGGAACAGAACCTGATCGATCGCTCCGAGATCCAAATGATGTCGCTGGAGGATATCAGGGAGCGATCCGACAATTTGCACGCCCAGATGCGGCGTTTGTCTCAGTTGACCGACATCATCTACGTTCACATCGACATGGATGTCTTGGACCCGGCCGAAGTGCCGGGGCACGGCCTCACCGTCGCGAACGGACCCACCAGTGTCGAGTTGGCGGCGGCGATCAGCGACATGTTCACGTACGAGAAGGTTGCCGCAATCGGTGTTGCGTCAACCCCGTCCGGAGCGAAAGATCCGGATGGCATATCACGCCAAGCAGCATACCGGCTCATTGAGGGTGCCATCGCCGGCGTCCAGCGCAGAAAAGACTGACTACATTTTCGGCGTCGAGGCGTGACCACCCCTAGCGACAGCGTTGTAGAGCCAGGCGGCGATCGCTCCACCGACCAGCCCGTCGACCGACGCGTACAGCGTCACCACAACGACGGACATGACGCCGTTCGGCCCCGTGTATCCCGGATAGATCGAGGCCCCCATATCCAGCAGAGTGGAGCCATATGAGGGGAACACCAGGTTGGCGAGACCGACCAGAAAGAAGAGTCCGCCTGCGATTACCGCACATGTGATGGCCGCGGCCTTGATGCTGAGCAGCATGGTACCTCCTGGGTCACATCAACGACAAAGCCCGAGACAGCGGTCCCGGGCCTTCGCCAATATCTCGCTCATCGCGCATGACGCATCGCTTCGCTCGGCAATCACCATAATAGGCTCAAACACATACGCGACAATCCTGTGGTTTCTGCCAAGTTAGATGGGGAATCCACGAATCCACATCACATAATTGCTCGTCGACTGGACGATTCTCAGGAACCGTCAAGCGCCTCCCTCACCTTGCGAGCTAAATCCGGTAGCGCATAGGGTTTGGCCAAGAAGTTGACCCCTTCGGCTACAGCACCGCTGCTGACGATCGCATCTTCTGTGTAACCCGATGTGAATAGGACCCGTGTCGAGGGGAACATCTCCGTAATCTTGCTAGCCAGCTCGGTACCGTTCATCCCGGGCATGACGAGATCCGTGACCAGCAGCTGTACCTGAAGCCCCTTTTCGCTCACCAAGTCAAGTGCAGCCCCGCCGCTGTCCGCTTCGTGCACGCTGTATCCGAGTTCTTGTAGCGCTCGAGCGGCGAACCGACGTACGGCGCGGTCGTCTTCGACCAACAGCACAAGTTCCTCGCCCACCGGCGTATCCGGTTTTGCCGCCGCTGGCAAATCCTCCTCGTTGTCTTCCAACGTTGATGGCCAGTAGATCCGGAAAGTCGTTCCCATCCCAGGCTCGCTCTCGACTTCAACACCACCACCATTCTGCCCCACGATGCCAAAGACTGTAGAGAGTCCGAGTCCAGTCCCCTTATCCCTGCCCTTGGTCGTGAAGAATGGCTCGAAGATCTTGCGCTGCGTTATGTCCTCTTGAACACCGAGATATCGGGCGATCTCTCCTTGTTCACTCCGGATGGACGACACCGACACCC
>JAUVRV010000163.1 GCA_030597435.1 Gemmatimonadales bacterium
GAAGAGGTAGCTTATTTGGCGGATTCAACGGCGCGGGGGTCAACTACACCAGCCTCGGTGGAGTATCCACTGACAACATCACCCTCAACTTCGTCCACCAGGACGTCAACCCTGAAGGCACACTCGGCGACCCGGTGCGCGAAAACGATGTCGTACGCATCGACATGAACCTCGATATCAACGTCTTGGTCAGCTCGGTATTCCTTACTTATGGGCTGACTGACTTCATCGATATGGGAGTTGCGGTTCCGTTCGTTCGCACGTCCATCGCCGGTACCAGTAAAGCTCAGATCGAACCATTTGGCACGACGGCAATCCACTTCTTCGACGGATCGATAGATGATCCGGTTCTCAACGGAACTTCATCGGTCTCGGGTTCGGCTGCAGGGATTGGTGACATTGTCGGACGGTTGAAGGTCAACCTTGGTCAAGGCAGCAAGTTCGGTGCAGCGATTTTGGGAGACGTCAGGTTTGCAACCGGGAAGCAAGAAGAGTTGCTGGGAACCGGATCAGCATCGATCCGCGCACTGGGCATCGCGTCGGCTCAGTTCGGTAACTTCACACCACACCTCAACGCCGGCTACCTCGTCCGAACCGGTGAGATGCAGAACGATGCCATCCTAGCGACCCTCGGATTCGACGAGCGCATGGCGCCTTGGGCGACGCTCGCCCTCGAACTCATGACCCAATGGCAAGTTGGAGACAACCAGATCGACCTGCCCGGGCCCATCATATTTGACGAACCGTTTCCACGGGAGCTGAAGTCGACAGATATTACAGTGGTGCGTGAAAACCTGATTCAAGCCTCTGCAGGCGCCAAGTTCAGAGTGCGAGGTGGTACCGTTCTCCTGACCAACGTCCTCATTCCGTTGACCAAGGCCGGATTGCAGCCCGGCGTTGTATGGACTGCAGGACTCGAGTTCGGTTTCTGATAGCTCAACGGGTTGCCGTGATGAGCCAGCCGGTAGGAAAACGCCTCAGGACAATCTGAAATGCGACCGCGACGTTCTCGTCACGGCGTGAATCGGCGTTGTGGAACTGGTACGTCCCGCTGACTTCCGCTTGCGCCTCATCGCCATTGACATCGAGTCGGTCCAAGTTGAGGATCACCTCGAGAGCTCGCATTGACTCAAACGACTCTTCCAATTGTGATGCCTGATCCGCACTGATTGAGGGGAACACGCTCCTCACCTTTGCGAGATCTCTGGACTCGAGCGCCCGTGCGTACCCCTGAATGACCGCGGCGATCTCTTCCCTCGGGTCGACAACAACTGCGGGCTCATCTACTGGAGGACTTGAAACGGCAATCGTGACAGTTGTGGACCGTCCGCCGATATCAGCACGGATCTCGGTCTGACCCTGCCCAACTGCCGCAGCCATCCCCGTTTCAGATACGGTGGCGACTCGGTCATTGCCACTAGCCCACGTTGTCTCTCTGCCACCGATGGCTTGATTCCGTTCGCTCCACCCGGTTGCGGTGAGCCTCACAGTTCCACCTACCTGCAATACCTCAGGACCCGATGGTTCGATCGTGACCCTGACGACCGCCTCCTCCATTACGGTGACCGCAACCCTGGCAGTCTGTCCCTCGCTGGTCGCGGCGATAGTGACCGTACCGGCGCTCAGCGCTGAGACAATTCCTGAGGCCGACACGGTCGCAATCGACGGGCTGTCGCTGGCCCAAGCGACCCGCCGTCCGACCAGCGCCGAGCCCTGTCGGTCACGCGGCACAGCCCTCAACTGCCGGGTCTCGCCAACGTTCAATATCGCAGAAGCCGTTGCCATTGCGACCGATGCCACTGTGACCGGAACAGCGGTTGCCGCGGCCGTCACTTCCGGTTCGCTGGCTTGTGTGGGTGCTGATACCGTTATCTGCGAGTTCGCCACCAAACCCGCACCACTCGCACTGATTACGGCATTGCCAGACGCGAGCGCCGTTACCAGCCCCGCAGCAGATACGCCTGCCACTGCTGGATCGTCTGACGTCCACACGAGATCGATACCGCCTGCCGCATTGCTATCGCCGCCAACACCGTTCGCCGCAAGCTGAACCGTCTCACCAACCGTCAACGCGGCCTGCGGTGGCGTTATTGCGATCCTGGCAAGCGACACAGTTGGAGACTGTTGCGGCGATAAGGGCTGTTCCTGGCGACTCAACCGAGGTACCACCATGACTGCCGCCACAACGGCCGTGACAAGCGCGACGCCAGCAGTACCCCAAAGAAACCTGCGCCGTCTCGGCGCGGGCATCCCCCTGATTGAGCTTCTCTGGTGCGACGCCAACTTCACTGTCTCTGCATCGATGGGCACCGGACCGGGTTCTTCCCTCACTGGAACGACTCGCGAGACCGGCATGGGACTCCGGGGCGTACTAATACGTCTCAGCAGCTCCCGATTCTCACCTGCCAACGCCAGGTCGATCATCTGCGTGCGTACCGGGTCATCGAATGCGAGTGCCGCACCGCCGATCCCGGTCAACGCCTCTTCCATCGTAGGCCAGCGATCGGCCGGTTCCTTGGACAACATGCGATCTACCGCTTGTGCCAAGTCATGCGGGCAATCAGCTCTCCCTTCGGCCACCGGCTCGGGTGACTCGTGACAGTGCTTGTACATCAGCGTTACACCGGTATCGGCATCGAACGGTGGCTTGCCGGTCAACATCTCGTACGCCACCACCCCCAGGGAATACTGGTCGGTAGCACCGGTGATCCCCTCGCCGGTACACTGCTCCGGGCTCATGTATGTGGGAGTACCAATGGTCGCTCCGGTCATCGTGAGCGCCTGGGCATGGGCTACCTTGGCAATGCCGAAATCAGTGACGACCGGCATGCCCTCTACATCAATCATGATGTTGGCGGGCTTGATGTCGCGATGGACGACACCATTTCGGTGAGCGTAACCCAGCGCTTCACCCACTCTGGTCATTACAGTCTGGACCATGGGTATCGGGAGTTGGCCGACCTCCTTGATAATCGAGTCGAGTGGTCGCCCATCCACGAACTGCATGATGAAATAGAGAAGTTCTTCGGTCTCTTTGACCGCGTAAATCGGTATGATATGGGCATGATTGAGAGAGGCTGCTGTTCTGGCCTCGAGCTTGAACCGCTCTACCATACCGTCACCAAGCAAGAGTGCCGGCAGCATGACCTTTATGGCCACCTTGCGATCCAGCTGTATGTCATGCGCGAGGAAGACGGTTGCCATTCCGCCGGATCCCAGCTCGGCAAAGACCTCATACTCCCCCAGCGCGGCGGCGCGCAGAGTCTCTAGCAGGTCACCCCAGGTTGAGCCCGACATCTTTCGGGTGCCGCCGTCTCTAACGGGGAGCTGTTGGTGACTATCAGACACGTCCGTCCCACAACGCATGCAGAAGCGAGCCCCAGAGGATATCTGGGTACCACAGCGAGCACATTCCGTTGTTGACGTCATGTTTCAGTGACCACGGTAACTCGACGTGTTATGGGGCTCTTGCTCTGTACGCATTTCGCGGATGACCCGTCAGTATTGGTCCTTCATGAACTCGATACCGGGAGCCACTGCCGCTCGCCACGCATCTTCAATGTCGGGACTGGCTTTCGAATCGTGTTCTCTGACCGCAGTGACCAGGCTCTCCACAAAAAACTCATAGAGAGAAGGATCGACATTGACATCGTTCCGGCCGTGGCGGTCGGCGATGCGCTGCAACAGAGCTGGGTTTTTTCTCTTGGCGTATATCAACAGAATCCCAAGACCGTGCTGCAGCACTTTGTGCTGCCGCTCGAAATCGGTCTGGGAGAACATCGGCGGGATAGCCGGCGAGCTCTCCAACAGGTGTTGGTAGAAGGTGTCGAGGAACCCGGGCGACTCACAACAGCGGGCGTAGCTCTCCTCGACCAGCTTCAATTGGTCCGCGCGCATGAAGCGGACAAGATACCCCCATCCGCCCAATCTCTGCCACCCCCACCCCTAGGGCACCGGCACCCCCAACTTCTCCAACAACTCACGATACCTCGGCTCATCCCGGAGTCCTCTGAAAACCGGCGCTGCCTTGAGATAGATCAGCAGATTCACACTGGCCGTAGCTTCGGCACGTTCGAGCGCGTCGAGCGCACGCTCGTTTGCACCTATGGCTGCGTAGAAGGCCGCCGCCTGGAACGGCGGCAGGACCGGCTCGAACGAGGCGATCGCCTGGATTGCGTCATCGCGTGTCCCCCGGCCGGCAAGTGCGTCGGCCACGCCGGTCGCCAGCTCTGGCGGGAAACCCGCCGACTGCGCCGCCATGGCCATCTCGTCGAACCGTTCCAGACTCAGGTACGCCAATCCTTGCGTGAGGTAAGCCTCGACGTAGCCGGGATAGAGCTCGTCGAGCACCAACTGGGCCTGGGCAACTGCAGCCTCATAGTCGCCGGCTACCCACAGTCCCCCAGCCGGAGCCACCCCGACCACGGGGTCGAGGGGCGCCAGCTCATACGCCCGGCGCGACTCTGTCAGGCTCTCTTCGACCTGTCCCCGCGCCCGCAAGAACTCGCCATACCACTGGTGCAACGTGGCGTAACCGGGCGACAGCCCCAACGCGCGCTCGAATTCAGATTCAGCACCGGACCAATCCCGCTGAGCCAAGAAGAGCACGTGAGCCAGCGCAGTTCGAGCCTCGCCCAACGTGCTGTCTCTATCCAAGGCGGCACGAGCGTGCCTCTCGGCCAGAGCGTACGCCTCGGCCTCTGTAACCGCTCCGACGCCGTACAGGGGAAACAGCGCATAGGCATCAGCTAGACCGGCATACGTAAGCGCACTGCTCGAGTCTATGGCGAGGGCCTGTTGGAAGAACTCCACGGCCAGCAACAGTCCCTCCGGCGTTCTCCTGCTCCACTGATTGCGCCCTCTCAGGTAGAAGTTGAAGGCCTCCGGATCTACCTGAGGGGCTGAGCTGAGCAGGGCCTCTTCCTGCGGAGTGAGATTCGCCTCAACCGCAACTGCGATCTGCCGAGCGACCTCTGCCTGCAATCGCAGCACATCGCGTACGTCGCGGTCGTACGTCTCGGCCCAAACGGTCCTGCCGGTTCCCGCCTCGGTGAGACGGGCGTTGATCCGGACCTGCTCGTCAGCCGGCAAGACCGAGCCCTCCAGTAGAAACGCCTCGTCGGTCACATCCGCCGGAAGTCTATCGGGCTCACCAGAAACCACGGTCAGATCACCCACCTTGATCAGCTCGGCGATGAGAACGTCAGAGATCCCAACAGCCACGTACTTCTGGCCGGAGTCCCCCGACAGGTTCGTAAATGGTGAGACTACTAGTACCCTGCCATCCAGCGATGACGAGCCGTCGGCGGTTAGAATCCTGATCACGAGCCAGATGGCAACCACCAACGCGATCGCACCACCACCGGCACCAATCAGCGACCAGCGGCTCGGCTTCGTGGGTCCCGTCGGCGTCATCGGGGTACCGACGGGTGACTCGTGCAGACTGGTACGCGCTCGAGACAGCGCCTCCGCCAATTCTTGAGCCGACGCAAACCGATCGGCGGGCACTTTTGCCAGGGCCTTGCTGACAACATCCTCCACGTGTCCCGGCACGCTGTCTCGCGAGGCAGTGACCTTCGGAACGGTCTCGGTCATGCGGCGAACCATGACTACCTGCATCGTGGGGCCGGCAAACGGTGGTTCACCCACCAGCATCTCGTAAATCACGCAGCCCAGGGAGTAGACATCGCTGCGGGTGTCCGCCTCGGACTCCGCCATAGCCTGTTCCGGGCTCATGTAGGCGGGAGTCCCTACTGCGATGCCCGGGTCAGTGAGCCTGTCCCCGCCCGCTTCCATGACTGCCCGCGCGATGCCGAAGTCCGTTACCACAGCGTGACCCGCGTCGAGCAGGATGTTCTCGGGCTTGATATCACGGTGGACCACTCCCTGTTCGTGGGCAACTGCAAGCCCATCCGCGACCTCGTGCGCAATCCGAAGAGCCGTCTCCAGCGACAACTGCTTGTCACGATCCAGCAACACTCGCAGCGACTATCCCTCCACATACGGCATCACGTAGTACAGTAGTCCGCCAGCATCACCTGAGTCGTAGAGTGGCAGGATGTTGGGATGCCTGAGCCGGGCTGCGATCTCGATCTCGCGCAGGAACCGCTCCCACCCCAGCGCCGACGCCACCTCTGGGCGCAAAACCTTCACAGCAACCTGGCGACCGTGTTTCAGGTCTTGGGCCAGATAGACCGTGGCCCACCCACCAGCCCCGAGCTGACGCTCAAAGCGGTAACGGTCGGCCAATGCCTCCTGGAGGCGTGCAAGGATGTCGGACATCTGTGGCTAAGATAGCTGGAAGGACGGGCGCCGCCACACCACCTCCCTGCACCGGAGCACATGGGGAAGAAGGGGAAGGAGAACCAAGATCGCCCCATCTCCTTCCCCTCCTTCCCCCCCTTCCCCTCCTGATCCCCCTGCCTCTTTGCTCCCCCTCCCAGCCCACCCTTCCCCCCCCCCCTTTCCTTCCTTCGGCCCACCTTC
>JAUVRV010000365.1 GCA_030597435.1 Gemmatimonadales bacterium
ACACGCGTCCAACGTGGGCAGGTTGGGGCTCGGCATTACAAAAGGCAGCTCGGTCTGATCGTACCATTGGGCGCGTGACCAGCCTTTGCACGGTACTACATCGAGTTCGCAGCCAATGCCGAAATGATCGTTTGCCAATTGGGCGATCTCGCCGGCGGTGAGTCCGTGGCGCAATGGTATCGCGTAGAGGCCCACAAACGACTCGAAACCCGAACGAAGCACCGGACCTTCCCTCATCAACCCGTTGATCGGATTAGGTCGGTCGAGAACCACAAATTTGACTCCGGCATCGCGACACGCCTCCATTGCCAGAGTCATAGTCCAAACGAAGGTGTATACCCGCACGCCCACGTCTTGCAGGTCGAACAGCACCACGTCGATGTCTTGCAACATCTCGGCAGTTGGCTTGCGAGCGTCACCGTACAACGAATACACCGGAATACCCAGGTGTGAATCGGTGAACGAAACACTCTCTATCATGTTGTCTTGTTTCTCGCCCCGTACCCCGTGTTGTGGACCGAACATGGCCACGATGTTGAAACCAGAGGCCGCCAGGGCATCTGCGGCAGCGGTGAACTCGTGACTGACAGATGCGGGGTGTGCGATGAGGCCCAGCTTGGCGCCACTCAGATCCGGACGTGTTCCCGCCAACACCTGGGTAAGGCCGGTGGTGACTCGTGTCGCTGTCATTTCACACCTTTCAGATCTGGGAGCCTACCATCTATGTATGCCCGTTCGAGCGTGGCCGCCAATCCCGGCACCCAACGTAACAGACCTGCAGCCGTTTCGTTACGGCGGATTGAGTCATCTTTGAACTCGAGAACTTCCACTCCTGACTGTTCGATTGCTTCGATGCACTGCGTGTGTGAGCGGGCGGTTTCCAGCCCACAAGGCATGTCAGAAGTGCCTGCTATTGCATCAAAGCAGCGCCATAGCTTCTCGGTTTGTGGGGTCGCGTTGGGTGATTCGTACTCGAGAGTTGTCCCGTCGCCGAGACGAGCGGCAATCGGGGTGTCCTCACCGGCAAGATTCACGACCGCATCCTCGAACTCTAGCCTAAACTTGGGTTCCACCGCCTCGTGCTCACCCACTGCATGCGACGCCAGAAACAGGAGATCCGCCCCACTCTCAGTGTGCACCTGAGCACCAATCGTGTCGAAGGTCTCTATGTCGTTGGCGCGAGCCAGGCGCGCCGCGATGCTCACCGGACTGGCACTAGTGTCAAGCCGATCCCCGAGCAAGAACAGCATGTTGTGGAGAAAGTGTGCCATGGCGTTGTTGGCGGGGCTATCGAGGATCCAGCGACCCTCCGGATCTCGTCTCTTGCCTGCCCAGTGGTTTCGCTGATAGTAGCTTTCGGTTCGCGGCCAGAGAGCGAGACATCGAGCACTCAATGGCGCGCCGAAGCGTCCGGCCATGACATCCCGTTTGAGGTCCAGAATCGAGCGTGCGAACGACCACTGAAATCCGACAGCAACAATGAGCCCGGCCCGGTCACGCGCCTCAATCATGCGATCGACATCTGCGGACACTGCGGCTGCTGGTTTCTCTACCAGGACATGGCTGCCATGCGCCAATGCTTCACACGTGTGTTCCGCGTGCAATTGGATCGGCGTAGAAATGACGGCAAGATCGGCGTCGGCCTCGTTGTAGAACTCATCCAATGTCGAGTAGACGGTAACGTCCTGGGATTTGAGGTCTGCTAGACGCGAGCAGTTTGCCGGTTGCGGATCCACAGCACCCACGATGCGACAGCGCGACCCCTGCGGCTCGTCCAGCAGGGCAGACAGATAGAGTTCGCCGTAGCCACCGATACCGACCAACACTACCGTGGTTTGGCCGGCCATCACTCCTCCAATAGATTCACGTCGTCCACCCGTCCAGTTTGGCGATCTATGCGCAGTGTCTTGATCTCGAACGGACCCATGTCAACCCGCTTGCGAACGCTCAAACACGGTACAGACAGCGTAGTTGACCGGCGCCGACCGGTTGGCTCGAACAGCCGAACAACCAGGTCTTTTCCATCGGCACTACGCTTGAAGCATGTCATCTGAATAACGCGATCACTGAGTGTTGGGCCTGCGGTGGCTGGTTTATCAACACCGGGTGGCCAATAGGACAGTGCGTACGCTTGCTCGTTGTGCGCTAATGCCTCGCGATCCACTGTACTCAGCCGCTCGCGTCGGGAACCTCCGTTTAGCCAGAAGCGGAAAACGTGCTCTCCCTGATCGATGCGCGGAATGAACCGGTCCTGCTGTACGATTGGCCTGCCCGTGCCGGTAGGGTGCCCGGCGTGAGCCGGTGCGCGCAGCAGTGACACGCGCAGCTCACCATCCTTGAAGTCGCAGCCATATGTCGAGTCGTTGATGATCGATAGCGCATGCAGATCCTTTGGCGATACGACGGCGAGCCACTTCTGAGCCACGCACTCGTCTCCCCCGTCTGGCAGCTCCTGCACGCCGTATACCACCTGACCCATCAGCGAACCGCCACGCCATGGGGTCGGGAGTGAGAGCTTGAGCATGCGGTCCTTCTCTTGCCACAGAACGCGCACGTCGAGTTCCAGCTCTGTCCCGGAACGCGGAAGCTTGTAATGCTGACAGATAACGGAGTCACGATATCGGAACAGCGCTTCTACCACGAGCCGCACGGGCCCGTCTTCAATGATACGAACGGCAGGGATGCGTGCTGCAGAAACACCGGCAACCGCGGCAGCGTCAGTCTGACTCATCAACCTGAACCGCCCCGCTGACTTCCTGAATCGAGTGACGGTCATGCCCCACGGATCGGCATTGTCCTGCATTACCAGATGAGCACAGGCGCCAGGTGCCAGATAATGATCCCCGTTGGCTCGGTACCGGTCGATCTGGCCGGTCCGTGCATTGATGATCACGTCCAAATCCTGGGTGTGGAACCGTAACTTGCCGTTCCGAATCCACGTCGCGGGTTCCGGCTTGCTCGCGATCTTGTCAAAGCGGCAATCGAACCGGTTCATGCTCCCAGCCTTCAGCCGAGTCGCGAACACCACGCGCTTACGATGGTCCTCGTTGATGTTGCTTTCCTGTTGCTCAGCTTGAGCGGGAAGACACCGTCGTCCCGCAGTAACTGTGGGCACTCCGTACTGATCCTCACGATCCGGCCAAGCAGGTTGCACTTCACACTCGACGGTCGTGTCGATAGGGAAGGGGTGGGGATTGTAGACCAGAATCGGATGTGTGCCCTTCCTGCCTTTGGCTTGTCCGGCGGCTAGCGAGTAAAAGGCCCGTGTCTTCACTCTCGATGCCAAGGTCAGGCCGTGATCCAGCTCCGCAATCGCGCTCGCTTCAGCCGACGGAATCGATGTGCCGGGCAGGATGTCATGAAACTCGTTGGCCAGCATGGCACGTGTTGCTTCGGATAACTCGGCGTCAGGATACTCCACCAGACCTTGAGCCCACGCAGTCGTTGCCATCTTCTCTGACAAGTACAGTTCGTTCTCCAACCGACGGTGTAGCCGCTTCAGTCGCATCATCGAGGTGTAACAGCCTACTGCCCATGGATTCAGATCGCCGTCATGAACAGGTAACTTGCCACCCCGCGCTCGTAAGTCGTCGAAGTACCGTTCGGGCGTGGAATGGACGATCCGCGGATCA
>JAUVRV010000397.1 GCA_030597435.1 Gemmatimonadales bacterium
CAGGAGGGTGTACCTAAACTACTGGAGGAACTTGGTACGGTTGCGCAGAGAGATGTTACCGACGATACGGAGGAGCCGCTGTAGTGAGCCGAGAGCTACTAACACGTAGATCCACCAAACTGATTGGGAAGGTAGTGGCGGTCGTCGTTATGGGTGTCGTGTTTGGGCTCGCAGTGTATCTGGATCCCGAACAGACCGATCCCGTATGGGAGTCCATCGGGTTACTCACCGCCGGCTTGGTGTTTCTGGTTCTGACGTACGAGGGACTGTCGCGCTTGATCGGTTGGCCATTGTACAAGCTGTTCGGCAAGAGCGGTCCGGAGTCGCTCTCTTCACTCGGTTATCATGACACGCCAAGTTTTCCGGCTTCGGCATGGCCACCGCAACCGAGCGTGCGACATGCGGTTCTCTTGATCGGTGTGTACCTCGGTGGCGTGACCCTCGTATGGCTGGTACTGGGTGGCATCATTGGAGCCGCGACTGTCGACGACCCACGTTCCATTGAAGAAAAGATCATCCCGGTCCTTCCCGGCGGTCTGCTGTCCGCATTGCTGCTGGGGATGATGTGTGTATGGCTGGCGGTGCAGTGGTTGCGCAATCGTCGTGGTATCGATGTCAGACCAATAGCTGCGTGGTGTCGGCCGAGCGTTCCGGACGTTACCGTGTACCTGACAGTGGGACTCCTGCTGGGGCTGGTGTACATCTCTATTGCCGTTTGGCTCGCTCCACCCGATGAGTCGACCTCATTCGGCGTCGTTTCGACCGCGGCGTCGGAATCGCTGGCTGTTCGCATAGCCTGGGCGATAGGTGGACTGGCAGTGGCTCCTTTCATCGAAGAGTTTCTGTTTCGCGGTGTGTTGTTTGGCACGGTGGCTCGTACGCGAGGTGTCGGCGTCGCTCTTGTCGTGGCAACGGTTCCCTTCGTGCTACTCCATCTTCCCGAGACGGGATCCTACTGGCCCGCGTTGCTCGGCATCACGACGATGGCGGTAGTGGCCAATATCGCCAGGCTCCGCACTGGCAAACTGGCCTCGGCCGTGGCAACTCACTTCGGTTACAACTTGATGCTGGTGGTAGTGGCGATGTGGGCGTACTCGTAGCTTCTCACTGGCTGTGGCTGTGACTCATGTACTGTTGAGCAAGCCAGACAGCGATAGAGGTACGAGCGGGGCGGAACTTGCCAGACGCCCACCTGTATGTACATTATAACGTACATATTACAGTACATGCTACAGGAGTGCCAGCATGGCGAAGATCAAGCTGAGTGAGGACATCAGACCGTTGACCGAGTTCAGGTCCAACATGGCGGCCGTGATTGGGCAGGTTAGGGAGACTGGACGACCCGTCGTGTTGACAGAGCATGGACGCAGTGCCGCCGTGCTTCTAGGCGTGAGGGATTACGAGGCACTCCTCGAGGAACTGGAACTCCTGCGCGACGTCAGAACTGCTGAGCAGCAGTTGGCGGCTGGAAAGGGGGTCGCGCAGACGCGTGCTAAGTCGGAACTGAAACGGCGTCTCAAGCGGTGAGGGTTGTATGGGCGCCTATTGCGCTAGACCGGGTCGAGGAAGTGGCGCGGTACATCGTGCAAGATCGACCGCGGGCGGCGGCCAAGTGGATTGACGGACTTTTCAACTCGGTGAGGCAGTTGGCGGATTTTCCAGAGAGCGGTCGAGTGGTACCTGAAGTCGGCAGGCCGGAGGTCCGTGAGCTTATCTACGGTCAATATCGAGTCATCTATCGACTCGAGGCGAAACGCATCTCGATTCTGACCGTTCGACATCAACGCCGGCGCTGGACGGGTTTTGAGTCAAGTGAGGAGTAGCAGGCCATGGCATCCAAGAAGCTATCACAGTACATCCCGGCGAGATCTTGCTCGAGGAGTTCCTCGAGCCGATGGAGATCAGTCAGTATCAGCGCGTTCCCAGCAACGTGATTCCGAAGTCTCCCACAACGTGTACGTTGGAACCTGAGATCGCCCACACACCGTTCAAGGACCTGAGCGTACCGCTCACCATCTGGTTCCACGCGGAACCGTCGTAGCGCAGGATGGTTCCGTCTTCCCCGACTGCATAAATGTCACTCGACGATGTACCCCAGATGCCCCACAGGTTCACGGTGGTGCCGCTGGTCATTGCGGTCCACTCGGCCCCGTCGTAATGCAAGATATTGCCGTCAAAGCCAACCGCGAAGACGTCACTGGGACCTGTGCCCCAGATGTCGAACAGTGGTGTCGTGGTCTCGATAGACATGAAGCTCCAGCTCGTGCCGTCATTGTGCATCACGCCAGTGCGAGTAACAGCGTAAACGTCGTTCGTCGCGGTCCCCCATACAGCGTTGACTTCTCGATCCGTGATCAGAGGCTCTAAGGCCCAGCTACTGCCGTCGAAGTGCACGATTGTGCCGGTGGAACCCGCGAGGTAGATGTCGTCAGGAGAAGCTGCCCATACGTCAAATATTCGCTCGCCACCGTCCACCGAGTCGGCCCATTCACTTCCATCATAGTGCAAGAAAGCTCCGCCACCTTCAATCAGACGCGCACTCGTACCCACACCATACACGTCGTTTACCCCCATACCCCACAAGCCCCTGAAGTCGATCGCCGTATCGGCCGGTAGCAGGCTCCACTCCGTGCCGTCAAAGCCGAGGAACGTGCCTTCCTGACCGACGGCGTAAATTGTGTTTGCCCCCGCTCCCCAGACGTCCTCGATCGGCCACGTTGTCCAGCTCGTCATCACGCTCCATGCGCTGCCGCTGTGCCGCAGCACGGTGCCACCAATCCCCACCGCAAATATGTTGCTGGCATCTACTCCCCACACCGCGAACAGGTTCTGCGTGGTACCACTGTTGGTCGTGGTCCAATTAGAGCCGTCGTAACGGATAGTCATGCCATCTTGACCTGCCACATGGATGTTATCTGCTGCCGAGCCTGAGATTCCATACAGATTGTCGGTGGTGCCGCTCGTCACACTGCTCCACTGGCTACCGTTGTAGCGGATGACGGTACCGTTATGACCGACCGCGTATACGTCACTGGATGAGCTGCCCCACACGGCTTCCAGGCCTTCGCTCGTCCCGCTTGTCATTCTGCTCCAGCTGCTGCCGTTGTAGTGCAGCACCGTGCCATGCGAGCCAACCGCGAACACGTCGTCGGCCGCGGAGCCCCATACACCGTTCAGCACCGAATCCACCGGCAACGTTGGCCCATTCACCAGCACCCATTGCGCTCC
>JAUVRV010000023.1 GCA_030597435.1 Gemmatimonadales bacterium
GGCGAGTTCGGGGACAAGATCGGCCGCGCCCTGGAATCTTGCGGTGATACGATCGTCTATGTCGATGCCGGCAGCGCTCGGGCGGTCCTGGCATGGCTCAAGGACACGCCAGACCAGGAATACAACTACCTGATCGACATAACCGCTGTCGAGTACCGTGATGCCGAGTTGCCAATGGAGGTCGTTTACCTCCTGTTCTCACTCAGGCGCAAGGTTCAGCTATGCGTGAAGATCGCGCTTCCGAAGGACGGGGACCTCGAGGTCGATTCGCTGGTCCCGCTGTGGCAGGGAGCCAACTGGCTCGAGCGTGAGGTGTTCGACATGTTCGGCATCACCTTCCGCGACCATCCCGATCTTCGACGGATCTTGATGTGGGAGACCTACTCGGAGGGGTATCCGCTGCGGAAGGACTTTCCGCTCCGCGGTAGGGTGTCACGCTCGGAGCAGGTGAGGCGGGCCCTGCATGCCAATCCTGAAGCACACTACTCGATGGAAGAACTGTCGATAGCCGAATCCTTCAACGACCTACCTGAGGACATGCGACAGCGGCTGGCCCGAGGCGAACGGGATGAGATACCGGAACTGGGAGGGGCGCCGGGCGATGGGTGAGAAACGAACCGTTGAACTGGACCTGGCGACTCCTGGCTTGGATGGCCGCGGCCAGGCCGTCCGGGTTCCCCTGGGAGTCGCCGAGGCAGCGGGCGAGATCGGGGATGTGGAAGGTGGGATCGGCAGTGAACATCTACTGCTCAATATTGGCCCGCAGCATCCTGCGACTCACGGCGTCCTCCGCCTCGTGGTCGAGCTGGATGGTGAAGTCGTGGTGCGGGTGATTCCGCATATAGGATACCTGCATTCGGGCTTCGAGAAGCTGGGTGAGTACCGCTTCTACAACCAAATCATTCCCCTGACCGACCGCACAGATTATCTGGCCCCAATGGCGAACAACGTCTGCCTCGCGATGGGTGCAGAGAAGTTGATGGGGATCGAGCGAACCGAGCGGTGTAAGGTGCTGCGTGTGATCGCGTGCGAGATGAGCCGGATCATCTCGCACCTCGTTTGGCTGGGAACAACCGCGGTGGATCTGGGTGCATTCACACCGTTCTTGTGGACTTTCCAGGAGCGCGAACGGATATACGATCTCCAGGAGGACTGGACTGGTGCTCGTCTCACGACCAGCCTGACGAGGGTTGGTGGGTTGATGGCTGACATCCCCGACGGCTTCGAGGAGGGGCTCCGGGCTTCGTGCAAGCGCCTGCCGAAGGTGTTGGATGAAGCCGAGCGCCTGCTCACCAACAACGCCATCTGGTGTGCTCGTACTCAGGGTATTGGCCTCATGTCGGCCGAAGACGCCATCAACTTCTCCCTGTCCGGCCCAATGCTTCGGGCAAGCGGCGTCGACTACGATGTACGCAAGGACCGGCCGTACCTGGACTATGAGACATACGACTTCGACGTGCCGATTGGTGAGAATGGGGACGTTTACGATCGTTACCTGGTGCGATTGGAGGAGATGCGTCAGTCGGTCCGGATCATCGAACAGGCGTTGGACAGACTCCCGGATGGCCCGATAAACGTAGATGATCCGCGCGTGATTCTCCCGCCGAAAACGGCGGCAATGAACGATATGGAGTCCATGATCTTCCATTTCAAACAGGTCATGGAGGGTGTGCGCGCACCTGTGGGCGAAGCGTACTTTGCCATTGAGAACGGCAAGGGCGAACTCGGCACCTATTTCGTTTCAGACGGGACTGCCAAGCCCGTACGGTGGCGGATACGCCCGCCGTCATTTATCAACCTCTCGGCGTTGCCCAAGATGGCCGAGGGGCATCTGATAGCGGATCTCATCGCGATCAATGCCAGTGTGGACATCGTATTGGGTGAGATCGACCGTTGAGTATGGAACCGGATGCAAGCAGGGGCGGCGACGGAGCCCCTGACAGGTAATATGGATCAGACGACTGAGTACAAGCCGGTATTCGTAGGGGAGCGGCGCCAGCAGCTCGACGATGTGTTCAAGCGCTATCCCAATAAACAGGCGGCGTTGTTGCCGGCTCTGTGGATTGCGCAAGATGAGCAGGGTTGGATCTCCGAGGCCACGATGGCAGAGGTGGCGGAGGTATTGGATCTGACCGCCGCCTACGTCAAGGGCGTGGTGACGTTCTATACCATGTACCACGAGCACCCGGTCGGTGAGCACTTCATTCAGGTCTGCACGACCTCACCCTGCAACGTTTGCGGAGCAGAGGGAGTGGTTGAGGCATTTCTGGAGCACACCGGTTGTGGTGAGTTGGGTGCTACCTCACCGGACGGCAAGTACACCGTGATAGAGGTCGAGTGTCTTGGGGCATGTGGTTTCGTTACCCCGGTCCTGATCGACGATGATTTCCACGATAGTGTCACAGGGGAGAAGGTGCCTGAGCTATTGGCGAGGTATCGATGAACGCGAGATGCCTGAGAGCCCGATTGCCTGACCGTCCGACTGCCGAGGTGGTGAAGGGAGGCCAGGAATAATGGGCTATCCCCACAAGCCACATCCCAAGGAAACCGTATTGTTGAGCGAGGATTTCGGGGATGCCGAGGCACGCACTTACGATGGCTGGATCAAGCGGGGCGGTTACAAGGCGTTGGAGAAGGCTCTCTCAATGGATCGGGCGGCGATCATAGATGAGGTCAAGGAGTCTGGCTTGAGAGGGCGGGGTGGGGCTGGGTTTCCGGCTGGCGTCAAGTGGAACTTCATGCCAAAGGAGCCGACCGGGCCACACTACCTGTGTTGCAACGCCGATGAGTCAGAACCGGGGACGTTCAAGGATCGTGAAATCCTGAGGTGGACACCGCACGCGCTGATAGAGGGCTGTGCCATAACGCAATACGCGATTCAGGCAGAGGTCTGCTACATCTATATCCGTGGCGAGTTCACCGAGGCCATCGAGGTAATGGAGCGGGCGCTCGCCGAAGCGTACGAAAGAGGCGTGCTCGGTGGCAACGCGATGGGTACTGGCAAGAGGATCGACATGTACGTGCACCGCGGGGCCGGTGCGTACATCTGCGGTGAAGAGACTGCCTTGATGAACTCGATCGAGGGGCAGCGGGGCAATCCACGCATCAAGCCTCCGTTCCCGGCCGTCCGTGGCCTCTTCGGAAGGCCCACCACGATAAACAACGTGGAGACCCTCGCCTCGGTGGCCCACATTATCAGCCGGGGGAGCGAGTGGTATAAGTCGCTCAGCCTGAACAACCCCAGAAGTACCGGTACGAAGCTCTTCAGTGTGTGTGGTCAGGTGAAGCGGCCAGGCAACTATGAGGTCGTGATGGGATTTCCGCTCAAGGATCTCATATACGACCTGTGCGGTGGCATGAATGACGGGCGCACACTGAAAGCCTGCATACCCGGTGGTTCGTCGGTTCCGATATTGAACCGTGAGGAAACTGAGGCTTGCCTGCTGGATTATGAAGGGTGCCAGGAAGTGGGCACCATGCTCGGGTCGGGCGGTGTGATCGTGTTGGATGACTCCGCAGACATGGTTTACCAGATCATGCGTCTGGCGCACTTCTATGCGCATGAGTCGTGCGCCCAATGCACACAGTGCCGCGAAGGGACGGGATGGACGACCCGAATCCTGCGTCGCATCCTGGCGGGCGAAGGCGAGATGAAGGATCTGGATCTACTGCTCGATCTTGCCGACCACATGACTGGTAGGACCATCTGTCCATTGGCGGATTCCTGTGCTGCACCCGTTGTGAGTGGGATCAACAAGTTCCGCGGGGAGTTTGAGGCTTACATCAAGGGCGAAAAGCCTGCTACTCTGGCTGCGGTGTGAGTGAGATGGCCGACACTGAACTCGTAAAGCTGACGATCGAAGGTAGCGAGATCTCCGTGCCGAAAGGCACGACGATCCTCGAGGCCGCGAAGCAAGCGGGCATAGTCATTCCGCACTACTGCTACCACCCCGGTCTGCCGGTAGCGGGTGTCTGTCGCATGTGTCTCGTTGAAGTGGAGGGCTTGCCAACCCTGCAGATAGGTTGCGCAACCCAAGTAGCTGATGGCCAGATCGTTCACGTGTACAGCGAACAGGCATTGAAGGCCAGAGAGAGTGTTCTGGAGTTCTTGCTGATCAATCACCCACTCGACTGCCCCATATGTGACCAGGCGGGTGAGTGCGAGTTACAGAACTACGTTTTCCGCGAAGGTCGCAGTCAAACCCGCTACACACCGCGGTTTGCCAAGCGTTTCGATCCGGTGGAGGACTTCGGTCCCGACATCCTCTTTGTGGCCAACCGATGCATTCTCTGCACCAGGTGCGTCCGCTTCATGGATCACGTCGCCGAAGACGGGGTGATCAGCGTGAGCGAACGGGGTGACCGGGCCTTCATTGGGATACATCCTGATCGTCAACTCGACAATACCTGGGCCGGCAACGTTGTTGACCTTTGCCCTGTGGGCTCCTTGATATCGAAGGACTTTCTGCACAAAGCACGTGCCTGGGAAGTCGATATGACTGCCAGTATCTGCACCGGGTGCTCGCAGGGCTGCAACGTGAGCATCGATACCCGGAGCAACGCCGTGGTGCGGATCAAACCACGGGTCAACATGGCAGTGAACAGGTACTTCATCTGCGATCATGGTCGTATGTCCTATCGCTGGATGAACAAGGGTGACCGCATCGAGGTGCCGCTGGTCAAACAGTCGGGTAATCTGGTTGCCACCGATTGGGATCACGCGCTGGAACGTGCTGCACAGGCAGTCTCAGGGGCCGGTGGCAGGGCCGTTGCCCTCGTGTCTCCGGGGGTGTCGAACGAAGCACTGTTCTTGATCAAGAAATTGTTGTCCCGCTTGGAGCTGAGAGGGGCATTCAGAGTAACGCGGGTCGAGGGCGACGAGCCACTTCCCGGTGTTGATGGCTTGGCGTTACGGAGTGAGAGGGCTGCCAATGCCACTGGTGCGAAGGCTCTCGGGTTTACCGACGAATTTGATGATGCCGTGAGTGCTGTTGACGGCGCGGCGATCGTGTTTGTGCTGGATGAGATGCTTGACGGGATATCGGCAGACGTTCTCGATAAGGCCGCGCAGGTCGTCTACGTGGGCACTAGCCTACCGGACTGCGCTCGCGGGGCGGACGTGGTCCTGCCGATCACGAACGTTGCCGAGGAAGATGGTTCCTTCATGAATCGGGACTGTCGGGTACAGCGCTATCTACAGGCCAAATCTGCACCAGGTATGGCACGTCCGGCATGGTGGGTCTTGAGTGAGATCATGGCGCAGATGGGTGATGGTGAGCCATTCACGGATGCCTCTCAAGCGTTCGGCGCGATCGGCGAGGAAGTGAGCGCGTTTTCCGGTCTTTCATACGATGAACTGGGTTATGGGGGCAAGGTGGTGGCTCTGCAGCGTGAGGCGGAGGTGTCGGCGTGACACCTGAACTCAAGGGTTTCCTGTTGCTTGGGCTGGTGAAGTCCCTCGTTGGATTTGGCGCACTAGTTCTGGGCGTTGCGTTTGTGACGTGGGTCGAGCGACGTCAGGCGGCCTTTCACCAGGATCGATTGGGTCCCAACCGTGTCGGACCCTTCGGCCTGTTTCAGCCCATAGCAGACGGTATCAAGAACTTCATCAAGGAGGAGCTGGTACCGGCCGATGCCAACAGGATCTTATTCCTTTTGGCCCCGGCTCTCGTGTTCACACCGGGACTTCTGCTGTTCGCCGTCATTCCGTTCGCGGCGCCGATGCCAGTATCGTTCGACTTCTCACTCCCGCTGCTTGGTCGATTCGTGTATGACGACGCGATGCCCATGATGATCGCCAATCTTCCGCTCGGACTGCTGTTCGTGTTGGCGATTTCGAGTCTTGGAGTCTACGGGATCGTGTTGGCTGGTTGGGCCTCCAACAGCAAGTACTCGTTCCTGGGGGGCTTGCGCGCATCAGCGCAGATGGTGAGCTACGAGGTAGCGTTGGGCCTCAGTGTGATCTCGGTGTTCCTGGTCGCAGGCAACCTCACCTTGACTGGGGTGGTCGCAGCTCAGCAGGCGATGCTGTGGTACGTGTTGCCGCTGACACTCGGTTTCGTACTGTTCGTAATCTCCGCATTGGCTGAGACTAACAGATTACCGTTCGACTTGCCGGAAGCGGAATCTGAGCTGGTGTATGGGTATCACACCGAGTACAGCGCCATGAAGTTTGCCATGTTCTTTCTGGGTGAGTATGCGGCGCTCATTACCATGTCGGCCCTGATGGCGACACTGTTCTTCGGTGGTTGGGATATTCCGTTCACGAGCTGGGATGAGGGTGAACCGAGTGTGATCGTATCACTCACCACTCTGCTTGTGTTCCTACTGAAAACATTCTCCTTTGTGTTCGTCTACATCTGGATCCGTTGGTCGTTGCCTCGCTTCCGATACGATCAGCTCATGGCCCTGGGCTGGAAGGTGCTGCTGCCGATAGCGCTGGGCTATTTGATGTTGCTTGCTACGGCAATCTGGATACTCGAGCACTTCAACATCGAGCAGAACCTCGTCTATGGTCTGATTCTCTTCGCGGTGAACCTGCCCGTCATATACGTACTGTTCTGGATACTGGACAGTGGCAGGCTGGTGTTTGGATATGGCGGGCAACGGAGGATGACGAACTAATGGCCATTGGGGTGAAGGTCGTCAGGCGACCAGAGCGCGACGTCAGCTACCTGCGGGCCAGTCTCAAAGGTATGGCACTCACGTTCCAGCATCTTTTCCGGAAGAAGGTCACTATGCAGTATCCGGAAGAGATTTCAAAGGATGGCTGGAGCATTTCGCCGCGCTGGCGTGGAACTCATCGCATGCTCACCGACGAGCAGGGAAGGGCGCGGTGTGTAGCGTGCGGGCTCTGTCCCCAAATCTGTCCGGCCAACTGCATCAAGCTGGTGCCGGGAGAGGATGAGGAGGGGAATCGCTATCCGTTGATCTACGAGATCGACGAATTCCGCTGCGTCTTTTGCGGGTACTGTCAGGAGGTATGTCCGGAAGAGGCTATACACGTCGGGGTGCACTACGAGAACGCGGAATACCAGAGAGAACGATTCGTGTACGATCTGGAACGTCTATGTGCCCAGACGCATCCAGTCTCTTCCTTGTGGGATCCGTCAGATCCCAGGGGTGAGTAGGGGATGCTGGTATTCAATTTCTGGTTTTTCTCGGGCCTGGCAATCATCTCGGCGCTGCTGTGCATCACACGCAGGAGCCCTGTGGTGAGTGCCATGTGGCTCGTAGTCACGATGTTCTCGATAGCAGCTCTGTACATCATTCTGGGTGCTCAGTTCATCGGTGCAATCCAGGTTCTGGTGTACGCCGGTGCGATCATGGTGCTGTTCCTGTTTGTGATAATGCTGCTCAATCTCGGACGCGATGAGCCGACCGATCTGCCAGGATGGTGGGGGCATGCGATCACGTTCGGAATCGGCACGCTGTTGATTGTCGAACTCTGGGCCGTAACGCGGATCGTTCCCGCGGGTGAGGTACGCCTTCCGGCCGGGACGATGGACCGAGTAATGGAGCAAGAGGGTGTGGTCGGTGCGATAAGCAGCACGCTGTTCAGGGATTTTCTGGTGCCGTTCGAGATTACCTCCGTGCTACTCCTTGCCGCCGTTGTCGGAGCCGTCGTGCTTGCAAAGAGGAGGATCTAATGGATCTCCTCGGATCGGCTCTCGCGGTATCTGCGATCATCTTCAGCTTGGGCGTTGCCGGAGTCTTGTTGCGGCGCAACGCCATTATTGTGTTCATGTCCATCGAGTTGATGCTGAATGCAGTGAACCTCTCGTTCATAGCATTGGCACAACAGCTGGGCCCTGAAGGGCAGGTGTTTGTATTGTTCGTGATGGCAGTAGCCGCTGCCGAGGCGGTGGTTGGACTCGCCATCATCATTGCTATATACCGTCACAAGCAGACGGTCAACCTAGACAAGATCAACCTATTGAGCGGATGATGCCGACATCAGTCGGGTGGGTGTGGTTAGTAGTCGTTCTCCCGTTTCTGGGGTTTCTGGCTAACGGCTTGATCAGCTTGGTCAAGCCGCAGGCTAAGAGTGCCGTCAGCTTTATTGGTGTCGGTGTGCTAGTCGCGGCGTTTGCCGTCGCTGTGGCCGTGGTTGCAGGACTCAGCCAAGACCAACAAGGGGCGCCGTACGTGTTGACTTACTGGTCCTGGATGACCGTGGGTGGCTTGGAGATTGCAGCTGCGCTGCAGGTCGATCAGCTGTCCGCAGTGATGCTGATAGTCGTCACGGGAGTCAGTGCGCTGATCCATGTTTTCAGCGTAGGATACATGCGGGATGATCCCGGATATCCCAGATACTTCGCCTTCCTGAATCTATTCGTCTTCTTCATGGTCTTGTTGGTATTGGGCGCGAGCTTCCCAGTCATGTTCGTGGGTTGGGAAGGTGTCGGCCTGTGCAGCTACTTGTTGATCGGGTTCTGGTATCTAGACAAGGTGAATGCTGACGCAGGGAAGAAAGCGTTCCTCATGAACCGTATCGGGGACTTCGGCTTCCTGATAGCCATGTTCTTGATATTCCAAGCAACGGGTAGCTTGGCGTTCACCGAGGTGTTCGAAGCAGCACCAGAGGCGTTCACGATCAACGGTGAGATAATCACACTAATCACGTGGGCACTATTGCGAGGGGGTGCGGGTAAGTCTGCGCAGATACCGCTATACACCTGGCTGCCTGATGCGATGGCCGGTCCCACACCGGTTTCAGCCTTGATCCACGCCGCAACAATGGTAACTGCGGGTGTCTACCTGGTTGCCCGGTCCAATATTCTGTTTGCGATGGCACCTGTGTCCAGCGTGGTGGTTGCGACCGTCGGTGCAGTCACAGCTCTGTTTGCCGCCACCATCGCGCTCAAGCAGTGGGACATAAAGAAGGTGCTGGCATACTCTACGGTCTCACAGTTGGGATACATGTTCCTCGGAGTTGGAGTCGGAGCCTATGCGGGTGGCATATTTCACCTGGTAACGCACGCGTTTTTCAAGGCGCTCCTCTTCCTGGGATCGGGCAGTGTGATCTTCGCCCTTCATCGCGCTTATCACGCGACACACAGCCATGACGACGCCCAGGACATGCGGAACATGGGTGGCATGAGGAAGTTCATGCCATGGACGTTCGCGGTCATGTGGGTGGCCACCTTCGCCATCGCGGGAATACCTGGGCTGTCGGGATTCTTCTCGAAGGACGGGATTCTCGCTGTGGCCTTCGCCAGGGGCCATGATCATCCAGTGTTCTACCTGTTGTGGTTGATGGGAGTGATCGCCGCACTGCTTACCGCCTTCTACATGACACGCTTGATGCTCTACACGTTCCACGGTCCGAGCCGAACGGGCGAAGGGGAGCAGAGGCATCTGGCCGAGGCGCCGTGGGTCATGACCGGACCACTGGTCGTGCTTGCATTGGGCAGCATATTCGCGGGGGTTTTGAATCTTCCGCACGTGCTGCCAAATCCAGGATGGCTGGAGCATTGGCTGGAGCCCGTCACCGAGCTGAGCCATCGCTACTGGAACGAAGTGCACCTGGCGGCTAGCACGGAGTGGTTGCTCATGGCAGTGGCTACCGCCATTGCCGTTGCAGGTATGGCCGGCGCGGTGATAATGCTGAAGCCGGAGAAGCTCAAGGCTGCCAAAGAGGCACCTGCCGAGACGGGCATACAAAAAGTCCTGCTCAAGAAGTGGTATGTGGACGAGATATATGACGCGCTGATCGTCCGTCCGACAGTGTGGATGTCGCGGAACGTCCTCTGGAAGTTCTTCGATGCCGGAGTCATCGACGGTGCCATGGTGAATGGGTCCGCATGGACCGCCCGGGCAGTCGGGTTCGTGGGTAGTGCCGTGCAGACTGGCCGATTAGCCTGGTACCTACTCGTATTCGTAATCGGAACTTTGGTGCTACTTCGCGCCGTGATGTGAAATTGGAATGACCGAATTCTTGGGCAACATCGGATACAACAACTGGGTGCTTGATGCACTTCTGGTAATTCCCCTCGTGGGCGCACTTGCCGTGTTGTCCGTGCCTGCTGGCGAAGCCAAGAAGGTGGCGTTGGGAGTGACGCTCGTGGAGTTCCTGGTATCGGTACCGCTCTGGTGGACCTTCCAGATAGGGACCGCCGCCATGCAGTTCCAGCATGCTTACCCTTGGATTCCAGGTTGGGGGATTTACTACAGAGTTGGCATTGACGGCATCTCTTTGTTGATGGTATTGCTCACGACCTTGACGATGCCGCTGGCCGTTCTGGGAAGCTGGAACTACATCAAAGATAAGTTGTGCCCGTACTATGCCCTCTTGCTGGTGCTAACGACAGGAATGCTCGGTGTGTTCGTCGCGCTCGATCTCTTCATGTTCTATGTGCTCTGGGAGGTCATGCTGATTCCGATGTATTTCCTCATCGGTGTCTGGGGCGGCCCACGCCGTCTGTACGCGGCGATCAAGTTCTTCATCTATACGTTTGTTGGCTCACTGCTGATGCTGGTTGCGATCCTGGCCATCTACTACATGGTTGGCGATGCTACTGGCGTCTATTCGTTCGCCTACGATCATTTGCTGGAGAACATCGGAGCGGTGGGAAGCTGGGGTTTCTGGCTGTTCGGTGCCTTTGCACTGGCATTTGCCATCAAGGTGCCGATGTTCCCGTTCCACACGTGGCTACCGGATGCGCATGTGGAAGCGCCAACTGCTGCGTCGGTGATCCTGGCTGGCATTTTGCTGAAAATGGGGACCTACGGTTTCTTGAGATTCGCGCTTCCCTTCTTCCCGAGTGAGGCGATGCACCCGACGGTCGTGACTATAGTGGTTGGTCTGGCCGTTATCGGGATTGTCTACGGTGCGTTGGTTGCGATGGTGCAACCCGATTTCAAGAAGCTGGTGGCATACTCCTCCGTCAGTCACTTGGGATTCGTCATGTTGGGTATCTGGGCTCTTACACAGGCGAGTGTTGCGGGTGCGATAATCATCATGGTGAGTCACGGCATCTCAACCGGGGCACTGTTCTTCCTGGCGGGGATGCTCAGCGAGCGCAGGCACACTCGTGAGATTGCGGCCTTCGGTGGTCTTGCGAAGGTGGTCCCGGGATTGGCGGTTGTACTCACTGTAGTGGCGTTGTCATCCATCGGGTTGCCGGGTACGAACGGATTCGTGGGTGAGTTCCTCGTGCTGATTGGATCATGGGGACCTTACCCTTGGGCAACTGCAGTTGCGGCGACCGGGGTTATCTTCGCTGCGGCCTACCTGCTATGGGCGCTACAGCGGATCATCTACAACAAGTTGGACAAGCCTGAGAACGAGCATCTCCCGGATCTGTCCAAGCGCGAGATACTGGTGCTGGCACCACTACTGGCTTGCATACTGTGGATCGGGCTGTATCCGAAACCTCTACTGGATCGGATAGAAGCGTCGACCGAACACCTGATAACAACTGTCCAGGAGCAGCGGGCGTCTGTGGCCCCGACTCCCGGTTCTGAGGAGCAGGTTCCCTAATGGGTATGGCGATTGACGTCACTACACCGGGCGGCTTTGTATTGGCCCTGTTACCCGAGTTGGTGCTCACCTGCTGGATGTTGGTGCTGCTGGTTGCTGTAGCCTGGCGGCATCGAGATGAGGGAGACCAGCAAATGGCGGGGCAGCTCGCATTGATGGGCTTGGTGAGTACGCTGCTCGTCGTTCTCTGGATGTGGGTCAAGGGTGCATACCCAGAGACGCTGACTGGGATGATCGCGCTGGACGGCTTTCGGTATGCGACTTCCGCCATATTCCTGATCGGGGCCATACTCGTGGTGATGCTCTCGCTGGGCTACCTAGGTCGGGAGCGGATTCTCGTACCGGAGTACTACGTGTTGGTGATGCTGGCTGCCATCGGGATGCTGTTCATGGCCAGCGGTGCCGACCTGATCGTGATCTTCCTCGGCCTCGAGTTGATGTCGATGGCCATTTATGTGCTGGCTGGGATCGATCGGCGCAGCGCATTTTCGGCTGAGGCCGCGGTCAAGTACTTCTTGCTGGGAGCCTTCGCGTCGGGGTTCTTCCTTTATGGCATAGCGCTGCTATACGGGGCAACCGGCACCACTAACCTGACACAGATGCATTACCAGATCGTGACCTTGGGATTGGAAACGAATCTGATGTTGCTGGCAGGGATAGGCATGCTGCTGATCGGTTTCGGGTTCAAGGTGGCGGCAGTGCCGTTCCATATGTGGGTGCCGGACGTCTATGATGGTGCACCTACACCCATAACGGCCTACATGGCTGCGGCGGTGAAGGCTGCAGCCTTCACCGCCTTGATACGTGTGCTGCTCCACGCACTCGGCGCTAGCGATGCGGTTTGGATGGAGATTATCCTGTGGCTGTCTGTCATCACGATGATTGTCGGCAACCTGATTGCCCTCGCACAGACACACCTCAAGCGGATGCTGGCTTACAGTTCCATCGGGCATGCCGGGTACATTCTTGCAGCCCTGGCAAGTGGGAGCGAGAGGGGAGCCGCGGCGTTTCTGTTCTACATCCTCGCTTACACGCTGATGACGCTGGGATCTTTTGCCATCCTGGCAGCAGTGGGTACGCGCGGTGAACGCGACGTCAGGATTGACGATCTTAGCGGGCTGGCATCCCGGCGGCCGTGGATGGCGCTGGCGATGACGGTGTTCATGCTGTCGTTGCTCGGTTTTCCGGGCACTGCCGGTTTCATCGGGAAGTGGCTGGTGCTCTCAGCCGTGGTGAGCGCCGATCAAATCGTACTCGCGGTATTGCTCGTCATTGCCAGCATGGTGTCGGCAGGCTATTACCTACCAGTTGTCATGGCGATGTACATGAAGTCTGCACCGTCTGAGGATGCTCACTCCGGTTCTGGCCTGATTGGAGCAGCTCGTTGGGTCGTTGGAATCGCAGCGGTTCTGCTACTGCTCTTGGGTGTCTGGCCTAACCGGGTCTTGGATATGGCAGCCGATGGGGCCGAAGGTCTACGCCCTGCGCCAACCAGGATCCTAACGGACTGACCGGCTCAGTTTCATCTGAGGTTTCCGATGGACATTCCAGCAGTAATCTTCCGGCAATACGATATTCGTGGTGTCGTGGGTGAGGAACTGTCACCCGAAGTGGCGCACGCCGTTGGACGCGCAGTGGCGACTATTGCGCGTGAACGCGTAGGACGAGATCCCAAGATAGCCGTCGGTCGCGACAACCGGTCGTCAGGTGAGCTGCTCGCGCGCGCAATGCGCGACGGTATTGCCGCGGCTGGTGGAACGGCTGTGGATGTGGGCATGCTGCCAACGCCGGCCCTGTACTTCGCGTTGCACGACCTCACGGTGGACGGCGGCGTTCAAGTCACCGGATCGCACAACCCTCCCGAGTTCAACGGATTCAAGATGGTGGTTGCCGCCGAGACAATTCACGGCGAGGCGATCCAGCAGATACGTCGAATGATCGAGGCCGATGCGTTGGATTCCGGGCACGGGTCCATTGAAGCCGATCACTCGGTGCTGCGACGCTACTCGGACAGCATCGTATCCATCGTGGGTCCTCTAGCAGAACCGGTCAAGGTTGTTGTGGATTGTGGCAACGGTGTGGCCAGCCTGGTCGCGGAAGCGACTTTGTCTCGACTGGGGGCCGATGTGGTTCCCCTGTATTGCGAATCGGATGGGAGCTTCCCCAATCACCATCCCGATCCTACAGTTGTGGAGAACCTCAGGGATCTGCAGGAAACGGTTCGCAGGACCAACGCCATGCTAGGGATCGCGTTCGACGGTGACGGGGACAGAATCGGTGCTGTGGATGAGTCGGGCAAGGTGGTGTACGGTGACCACCTGCTGATCTTGTTTGGACGTGAGTTAGTAGACCGGACCGGTGAGGGTGGAGCAGTGATATTCGATGTCAAGTGCTCCAACGTGCTTGTCGACAAGCTGAGGGAGATAGGACTCGATCCGGTCCTTTGGAAAACGGGTCACTCGCTGATAAAGGCCAAAATGAAGGAACTGGACGCTCCACTCGCCGGCGAGATGAGCGGTCACATGTTTTTTGCAGGAGACTATTTCGGGTTCGACGACGCCCTCTTTGCTGCTGCAAGGTTGTTATCGTACGTGGGACGGAACGGCAAGCCGCTGTCGGCTCTGCTGGCGGACCTGCCTGAAACGTTTGCCACCCCCGAGATTCGAGTGGAATGCTCCGAAGACGAGAAGTTCAGCGTGGTGGAGCGAGCAGCAGAACACTTCTCACAGCATTACGACGTGCTCACGCTCGACGGTGCTCGCATTTCGTTCGCCGAGGGTTGGGGCTTGGTCCGGGCATCCAATACACAGCCGGTTCTCGTCATGCGGTTTGAGGCATCATCGGAAGAGAGGCTCGCAGAGTACCGCCATGAGGTGGAGCAATGGCTGAGAGAACAAGGCATTGCCATCTAACGGATTGACTGGCGGCAAGCGA
>JAUVRV010000341.1 GCA_030597435.1 Gemmatimonadales bacterium
GCCCATCGGCACACCGGCAAGGTTGGACAGTGCTGAGAACGCCGAATTGTCACAGTTGAAAAAGGCGTTGATATCACACACCGAGCCCTCATAGATCGACTCGGGGTAGTTGGCGGCGTAGAAGTGAGCGACGGTGATCGCCGACGGTATGATCATGCCGATTCCCGCAATCAAGCTGAGGAACCGACGTCCTGGACTTCCACCCAGGGTCAGTGATTGTTCCATTAGTCCTCCTTAATGACGGCCTAAATCTAAGGACGGACCGTTGGGGGATCGGTAACTTTTCCTAAAGAAACGATGAAGCTCGGGTATGCCGAGGTCGGCTAGAACGACCAGTTGATCCTGATCCAATGATCCCTACGGGCAGCCTGGGTGCCAAGCGGACGGTTGTGACCGCAGAGACGGCCGCAGGCCAAGCACGAGAACAACAACCGCAATCATCTGTACAATGTGAAACACACCGTTGTGATCGAACGACCATATCAGCGTGAACCGAACCGATCCACTTGCCTGGATCCCGGCCGCCACGATGTTGAGTAGGATGGCGAGCGCCATCAGCCTCGCCCCTGGCAGCCGACGACGAACGGCTAGAGAGAAATAGATGCCCAATGCAACGAGCATGGCGATGGCTTCATACACGACGAACACCAGGAAGGCACCGCTCAACAACTGGGTAATCGCAAAGAAGCCCACGGCAATCGGTATCATCGCCGCAAGCACTCGACGCGCCGACTGTTCACCCAGCCAGTCGTATGAAGCAGCAACTACAAACAGCGCTACCAGAAGACCCAGCAAAAAGAAGAGAGGTCGCCATAGGAACTCTCTCGTACCATCGCTCAGTTCGAACCCGTGGACCACGGCGCCCAGTAGTGCCGCGGCAGCAAGCGTCGCCAGCACCCACGTCCAAATCCCCACCTTCCAACCATCCGCTTTCCGGTATTGCTGCAGGTAGGCGATACAAGCCAGTGCAACGACGCCCAGCAACGCATCTGTTGCTCCGGTGGTGAGTTCGGTCGCTGAAACGTTGAATCCAGTCATTGAGTCAGTCGCGATGCCGCCGAGCGTGCTTGCCGGCCACTCCAGTTCGCAGGCACTTGAACAACTGTGGTGAGCCTCCGACTATGCTTCCTTTGCCAATCTCACTGCCGTCCCATACGCCAACAACTCCGCGGCACCCGTCATCACCTGAGAGGTAACGAACCGAACGTTGAGCACGGCGTCGGCCTTCAACCTCTCGGCCTGCAGCTCCATCCGCCGCATACTCTCCGCACGAGACTCTACTAGCATCTCCGTGTACTCTTTGATCTCACCGCCAAAGATCGTTCGCAGAGACGCCACGATGTCCTTGCCAATATGCTTTGCTCGAATCGTGCTCCCCCTAACGAGGCCAAGGCTCTCGGTTACTCGATAACCCGGCACGAAATCAGTCGTCACTAGAATCATATCTCTATTCCCTCTCCACGGTATGCGTCACACCAGATCAATGATCGTCGTCGTGTAGAGACCTGTCACCCTCCATATCTTCCAAGCGCTCCCATATGATCGATCCTGACAACAACAACAGGCCGATTGCAGCAATGGCAACGCCTGCCTGAATCGGCCATGGAAGCTGACGCAACCACGGCCACACAAACCTGAGCGGCTTGATGAACCACACCAGAAGCAGGAGGGTCCCTGCTCCCATGAACATGAGACCTACGATGCGTATCAACCGGATCATTCCCGCAAGTCGCTTTCCAGTCTAGAGTCCTTGATACGTTCCACGATCAAAGACACCATCACGAGCACGAAACCCGATAGCAGGAGGCCGAATCCAATCTCCAGCTGCGGAGGCATATCTACCACACGCAAGATCCAACGGGCCGATTCAAACAGTGCCGCAGCAGCGGCGAGCAGCAACCCGCCCCGCCAGAGGAGCGCTCCCACTACCTGAGTCTTATTCACAGCATCCCACCGGGTCCAACCTGACTAGTCCTCGTGATCAGCCGGTGTCAGCTTCTCCGCACCGGGTAACCGGCCGATCAGTTGGTGTGGATCGTGTATCAAGACGGGCAGGTGCTGGGGACAAATCCGCAGCGTAGAGCCCTTGTACTCTAGCGAAACCAAGGGCGTTTCGTCGGAGCCCCGCCCGCAGGCAAGGCATACCTTGTCACTCATTGTGCGATCCTATTCATTTGAGAGCCCGGCAAACTGCTCTAGCATATCTCCAGCAGGCGAGGGTGTCACCGCCCCGGCTACCCGGTCGGCGTCGCGGCCTTGCTCGGCAAGCACGTCGCGTTGTTTGTAGACATAACACCGCATCACCGCTTCGGTGAACTCAGGGTGGAACTGCACTCCCCAAGCATTGTCACCCACTCTGAAAGCATGAACCGGCTCGAAATCGCTGCTGGCCAACGTAACTGTGTTCGGTGGCAGGGCCAGCACCGACTGTGCGTGACTCGATTGGGCGGGAAATATGTCGGGCAGCACGCTGAACAGAGGATCCTGTCGAACGCTCGAGTGGCAGCGCACGGTAACGGTACCGACTTCGCGGCCCTCGGGATGGTACCCGACCTCGCCCCCCAACGCGTGCGCCAGCAGCTGATGCCCATAGCAGATGGCCAAGATCGGCACTCCCTCATCCACCAGCTTGCGCAACCAGCCACAGACCTGGTCCATCCACGGTGCACCGTCAGTCACCATTTCGTGAGCGCCCGTAATCACTACGCCCTGTACTGCGTCGGGCCGCGGCAGCCTACGCATCAGGCTGACATCGATCACCCTGACAGTCTCACTCGGCAACCCCAAACCGGCCTCCACCCAGTCCTCGAAATCACCGTGCTGCTCGGCTATGTCCGGATACGTCGAGCCTGCCTTGACGATGCACATCTGTTTCATCGACCCCTCCTCACTCGCTCGCCGGTTCTTCGTCCTTGGCAAGCTCCCGCAATACCTCGCGGTGTTCCCGCGACAAGGATTCTTCGGCGACCCCGTCACGCAGCTGCACAACGACGTGCCGGGCATCTGCAATGCCGTTTACGTCACGCCTGAATGCTTCGACTGCCAGCTCCAAGGAACGACGTTTCATTGTGTCGGCCGCCGCGGAGTCTCCAGCACTCTCCCGCACGGTGGCTTCGACGCGAAGCAAACGCGCCAATCCCGCCAGCTGCACCGGATCCGTTATCAACTGCGTTACGGTGACTACGTCTGCTTGTGCCAGGAACTCACCCAAGGGGCCGAACAACTCGGTGTACGAGTGCTGAATCACCTCGAGGGCGCCGTCCAGGTCATCATGCTGCTTGAGTTGGAGGATACGCGCGATGGCTGCCACGATCCTCTCAATCTCCCGCAGAATGACATCCTTCTCGTGCAGCACCCTATCCGCTCCGAATCACGCGATCCCGGCAACCCAACCCCACCACTCTGCCCAACATCAAACCCACTGCAGGTCCTCGACAGTACGGTTCGTCCGCTCTTCACCTGTATTCAGAGTGGATTTCGGCTCGAACAACAGCACGTGAGCCTCACTCTCGGCAACCGGCTTGTGTTCCACTCCCCTGGGGACGATAAAGAACTCACCTTCCCCCAAGATTACGTCGCGGTCCCGCAGCTTGATAGTCAGACTCCCCGCAACCACGAGGAACAGTTCGTCCTCGTCCGCGTGCTGGTGCCAGTCGAATTCACCTTCGACCTTGGCGAGTTTGACATACTGGCCGTTCAGTTCACCCACGATGCGGGGGTGCCAGTGGTCGGAGAATAACTTCAGCTTCTCAGTGAGGTTAACCTTGTCCATTTCGCGTTACCCTTGGGCTCCAGAATGTCTCAGCGTCTCGCCACCCGCCTTACCATCACCGCCTGAACCGCGGCAACCGCGCTCGAAGCACCCCAATAAAGACCAAGACCTGCGCTGAACTTGAGCATGACCAGTAATGTCACGGCAGCTGGAAGCAGCATCAACAAGCGGCCTCCCTGCTGAGTCATTTGAGGACTGAGCATCATCACGGTGAAGGTCAGTAGCGCTACAAACACAGCGAGAAACGGGTCAGGACGCGA
>JAUVRV010000056.1 GCA_030597435.1 Gemmatimonadales bacterium
GCCAAAGTGCTATACACGATTGTGGGTGGTAAGGTCGTGTATGAGGGGCAACCGCACTAGGAGCGCGGAGGTCACCACCCGGTATCCCGGGAGCCCGTTGACCCGGTACCCCGGTCACCGCTTTCCCCGGACTGAAGCCCGGGGTTAGGATGGATCTACACAACTGCGTGTAACCTGCCCGGCCTTTAGGGCGGGACTCATACGCAACCGAGTTCTACCACCGGTGGCACTCCGATTGTACGCTCGGCGGAGTTGGCAAGCGGCCGCACGTGGCTAGAATTTCCCGAACTTGAACGTCATCGCGAAGTACGGTGCACTCATCGCCGCGCTGGACAAGATCCTGATGTCCACGTCCGTGACCCAGCGGTAGCCGCCGCCGATCCCCATGCGGAAATAGGGCGTGACGTTGAGCATCAAGTTGGCTCCGCCCTCCAGAACAAAGACGGCTTCCGACTCGTAGATGTACTGCACTCTGGTAGTGAGCCCGCCACCGCCGACCAAGCCCTGAATGGTGAAGTGGATCAGACTGTTTGAGCTGTTGATGTACTCCAGCTCGAAGCCACCGTAGCCAAACTCGATGTCACGACGGGGTGGTATACCGTCCAGGTCCACGTCGTTGGCAAGTCCGTAACCGGCCGCGCCGATCAGGAACTGGTGGTTGATGATCCAACCACCGCGGCCGCCGACCATGACTGAGAACTCGTTGGCCACCTCGGTGAACTTGATGATCGGTGCTCCCATCCCGCCCGACTCGACGGCGCCGGTTACCAAGGTCTGCTCCTGGCCGAGTGTGGTGGTTGCAGCTACTGCAGAGAGAATCAAGATGAGACTAGCGCTTCTCATGACGGACCCTCGTTGATGTGACTACTCTCAATACACGTCACGCACCGGAAAAGTTACGCGACGCCGTCCACGGAGTGAGTGAAGTTGCACATTCGATGCCGTGAATCGGCATGGCAGGGATTATGCGAAGTGATGAGGCCATGAAGAACCGTTGGTGTCGTCTACTGAGATGGGTGCTGCCGGTGGTTGTGCCCACTGCCGTCTCTTGTTCCGTCAACTCCGATCAAGCGACCGTAGCGGCAACGCCGGACCAGCAGTATGTGAGTGTCAATACCATCGTGTTGACCCCCGTGAGTGTGCCCGAGGGTCTCGAAGAACACACGGCGGCAATGGAGGAGTTCGATTCGCTCATCGCGGTTTCACTCGAGCGAGCCGGCTACACAGTCATCCCCGCCGAGGAGTACGCGGCGCTGTGGGAAGGGATCCTGAGTCGCACTGTTGGCCTGTTCGATTCGCTGACCGGCGAACGAAACGAAGCGGTGTTTGAGGCTGCTCGGCAGGTACTGTTTGGGCGGCTCAACGAACTGTACCACCCCGATGCGCTGTTGTATCCGGAGATATGGATCGTCGACGCGCCGTGCTCGGGTGGTACCGCGCAGTGGGATGGTGTCTCGCAGGAACTGGTTGGCGTGGGCACTCGCATAGTCGACGCCGTGGGAGCGCTGTTCAGCGCTACTGAGAGCAATCTCCCTACGGGAGACGTGGAGGCGGTATCGCTGGTCGTGTTCATCGAGAACACGGCAGGAGAGGAGATCTACGCCAACTCCGGTGGGATTCAAGTGTTGGAGAAGGTCGGGAGACATCCGGACGACCGTAAGCCGGTGTCCAAGAATGAGTGGTTCACCAACCACTCGCGCAACCGTAGAGCGGTATCGATTGCACTCGGTCCGATTCTGAACTAGAACGCGACTGTGGGTCTTTGACGATCCTTGCACAAACGACAACCGCCGGCCCCCACCTCCTGTGAGGACCGGCAGTTTCGTAGTTGAGTGTTCCCTTACGGAGCCGGGACGTACGACTCCGTGATGTTGGGCTGGATCATCAATCTGATGGTCTCACCGGCGCTTGCAGCCATCGGGCTGGTCTTGACCGCAGCCACGGTCCTGCTGATCTGCTTGTACGACCTGGCGGCCTCGTACGAATACACCTTGAGGCGGAACTGCGTGGTTCCATTTGCGAGATCGGCGGGAATGGCGAGGTCGTTCGTGCTCAGGCGATTCACCTCTCCCAAGCGATAGCGGGCACCGTCATCAGTAACGGCGTAGACCACAATCTCGTGTGTGTTACGGTTGTCGGCCTTGACGGTCGCCTTGTCTGGATTGGTCTGTGCGGCCACGGACGTTGCTGTGCTTGCCGCGAAGGCGATCGCGGCAGTGATAACTTGGCGTAGTCCTTTGCTGTTCATGTTTCACTTTCCTCCCCAAAAGTGTCACGGTTCAACTGCTTGCTGGGCATTAGTGATAGTTATAACGCCACTAGTACCCTGTTTGTTTCATTCGACTTTGGGTGATAAAAGATGGAACGTTCCAGTGACTTCCTGGGTGGACAGAATCTCGAAATGGCGTCCTCAGAGGTGGACGGAAGGACTGAAAAAGAGTCTGGGGTGGGGCGGCAGGGGGCGCCGACTCACACCGGCCCTATCCCCCGCCACAGAAAGATCTCCAGCAGCTGACCTTCGTGACTTCCTCCGAACAGATTTCGGTCGGCGTCGAGAATCCCGCGTGCGCCGCGGGCGAACGTGGTGAAGCCGTCGATCTGGAAATGGCCCTCCATGATGATTCGATCCGCAACGGCACGGCCGAGCGTCTCCCGAATGTCCCACAGGGTGGCAGACCAGATGAGTCCGTTCTCATGTTCCTCGGCCCACCGACCGTGGTCGAAGCTCTCGAAGGTGTACTTCTCATCCAACCGGCGTACGCAGGGCGGGTCGTAGATCTCGTTCCAAGTGATGCCGTCCCAAGTCATGACGGATGTGCGGTACTTCTCCGGCTTGTACGAGGCGAAGAAGCTGGCAGCGAAGTAGTCGCCAAAGCCTTCGCCCATCGCTGCGGCCTGGGCCGATTGGCCGAACCCGGGGCAGATCGCGTCCTGTACCGCGTGACCGAACTCGTGTAGAATGGTCTCTGCGTCGGACGCGTCTTTCACGCCGCCGGTTCCGAATGTGAGACGCTTGAGACCGGGGCTATACCACGAGGCGTCCTTCCGCGTGCCGTTCACGTTTACGGCGAGAGGTTCCTTGAACAGTGCTCGTGCGCCACGGTACCCTAGCGATTCCAAGTATCGCATCGCCCGGTCCAAGTGGAAGTAGGCCATCACCTCTTCGAACCCCCGGTCGCCTGACTTGAGCATGAACTCATTGTCGGGACTGTGGACCCGGTTCCTGGTTGGCTCGGTGGTAACACGCCGCCCGTCCAGATATCCGGTTCCCTCGAGGTCTTCCAGGGTCACCGTGCTGTAAGCCGCCTGGGGTATCCGCCGTTTGGGTTTCCCGTCTCGCAGCAACTTCTCGTGGTCTCCTAGTGCGATGACCGGATTGGGATCGAACACAATGCCGCGTCCTCGTACCCTGCCGAGGTTCTCAAAACTGCGCAGGATCCGGCCGGTCTGTGCGTCGACATGTACCAGCCACTCCTCGATCGGATCGGCACGGTGCAGGCGTACGCGGTAGGCCAGGATCAGTGTGTCGGCCTTGGGGAACCACATCTTCTCGATATCCAGGACCGTGGTCTTCTTGCGCGCTCCGCGGAGAGACTTGAGGGCACGTTTCTTCACCGCATCTTCATCGAGCTTGGGAGGCTCGAGTTCCGGTAGCATGTAACGTGGCACGGCCCGGTTCTTTATCAAGTACACCCTGTTGTCACGATCGATGTGGACGGTGACGTAAGCACGATTGACACGCAGGTTCTGGTGATACTGTTGGTAGATCACGTGTGTCGCACCGAGGCTCCGGATGATCCGTTCGCGCCGGAGTGTCTTCATCACGCCTTGGAGTGCGAGCAGCTCTATGTTTGCCCTGATGGACTCCTTGGCTATTGCCTGGGGGGTACCACTCGCCCGTGCCGACCGGAAACCCCACACTTCCTTGGGGGAGCCGTAGTACCGGCCCGGGACAATCCTGTATGTCCCTGGCTTAAGGGCTTTCATTGCAAGCCTCCTCCCTTGTGATCAACTCGCCATCGGTCAAGGTAACAGGTATCTTAGCAGCCATCCGACCACAAAACGACCGAAACCACCCAACGACCGATCGGCAAGACGCTGACCCGAGGAGCTTGGCGAATGACCGAGAAGAAACTTCCGCTCACGGCGTATGAGATAGAAGAAGGTCAGGAGTACGTACCGTTCACCCACGGACAGACGCTCACCGAATTCACTCTCAAGGCTGCGATATCGGGAGTGTTGCTGGGCATGGTGTTCGGCGCCGCCAACACCTACCTCGGTCTCAAGGCCGGCCTCACTATCAGTACCTCGATCCCGGTCGCAGTGCTCACAGTAGTGGCCTTCAGGTTGTTCAGGGCTTTCGGCCTGCAGCACAGCATTCTGGAAGCGAACATGTCGCAGACGATCGGCTCGGCGAGTTCGTCGGTGGCGTCCGGTGTGCTGTTCACCATTCCCGCCCTGTTCATCTGGGGCATGACTCCCGAATGGCGTCAGATCACGCTACTTGCGATGTGCGGTGGACTCATTGGAGTGCTCGCAATGATCCCGCTGCGCGGTTACCTGATCAAGCGCGAGCACGGCAAGCTGCCCTACCCCGAGGGCATGGCCTGCGCCGAGGGGCTGGTGGCGTCGGAGGGCGGAGGTAGTCAGGCGAGACCGGTGTTCCTGGGTATTGGTGTGGGCATGCTGTTCAAGCTCATCACCGATGGATTCAAGTTCGTGAAGGGCACGTTCACGGTCGGGTTGGGTGGCAAGGCGAGTATCGCGGCCAGCGTTTCACCGGCGCTGGTAGGAGTGGGCTTCATCCTGGGGCCGCGTATCGCGACGGTTATGGTTGCCGGCGGTGCGCTGTCGGCACTGGTGATCATTCCGGTCATGAATCTCTGGGGTGGGGGATTGACCGAACCATTCTATCCCGAGACCGAGAAGCTGATCCGCGACATGACGTCCAGCGAGATCTGGAATCGCTACGTGCGGTACATTGGTGCGGGCGCGGTAGCGACGGGTGGGATAATAACTCTGATTCGGTCGATACCTACGATGATCGAATCGTTCAAGCTGAGTGTGAGTCAGATCGGTGCCGGTGCTGATACTGCGGCCGTCGAGCGTACCGACCGAGACCTGTCGTTCAAGACCGTGTTGATATGGGTGGCCGCCGTACTGATGGTGCTGACCTTCGTACCGGGTATTCTGGGATATCTCGACTCGATTCCGGTGCGTGCACTCGCCTCGATCTTGATCGCCGTATTCGCGTTCTTCTTCGTGACCGTCAGCGCGAGAATCGTGGGCCTCGTCGGTGTCACATCGAACCCAACCTCGGGCATGACGATCGCTACGCTACTGGGAACGAGTTTCATCTTCTTCCTGATGGGTTGGACCGATCTCTCCGGCAAGGCGACGGCGCTCATGGTGGGTACGGTGGTGTGCATCGCGGCCTCGATTGCGGGTGACACTTCGCAGGACTTGAAGACCGGTTACGTGCTCGGCGCCACGCCGCGATTGCAGCAGATGGGTGAATTGATCGGCGTGATCACTTCGGCCGGTGTTGTGTGCCTGGTCGTGATGCTGCTCGACGCCAACGTGGTGGGCGGACTGGGCGGCGAAGAATTGCCGGCACCTCAGGCGGTTCTGATGAAGCTGGTGATCGACGGCGTGCTGGATCAGAACCTGCCGTGGATGCTGATCCTGATCGGTGTTGCCATTGGACTCGCAGCGGCGATGTTCAAGATCCCCGTGCTTGCGTTTGCGGTAGGTGTGTATCTGCCGCTCTCGACAATGGGTGCCGTGTTCCTCGGCGGTCTAATGCGTTATCTCCTGACCCGCAACCAGTCCCCGGAAGAGGCCGAGCGACGTCGCGAGAAGGGTGTGTTGTTTGGCTCGGGGCTCGTGGGTGGTGGCGGATTGACTGGTGTGGTGTTGGCCCTTTGGGTTGCCACTCGCGGTGGCGAGCGGATAGTCGGTTTCCCGCCTGATATTCCCGGCTTCGCCGAGATGGTACTAGCAGGTCTCACTATCGCTGCTCTGTTGTGGCTGGTGATGTGGATGGTCACGTCGAAGGAGGAGGTGTGATACGCGATGTGGACCGCCAACTGTCTTGATGGTCGGTGCTAGCAGACGTATGACGAAGGAGACTGAAATGAATGCAGAGTTTCTTCGGCGTGTTATCGTGCGCGATCTTGCTGCCCTGCGTGAACAGGTGCTGGCGTATGAAAGTGAGGAGGATCTCTGGGTCTGCCCCGATGGGATTCCGAACTCCGCCGGCACGCTGGTACTCCACTTGGTGGGGAACATGCAGCACTTTATCGGTGCTCAGTTGGGGAACACCGGTTATGTGAGGGACCGGGAGGCAGAGTTCAGCGCGAGGAACGTGCCGCGGGCCGATCGGGAAACGGGAATCCAGCGGGCCGTCGCGACGGTGCATGCGACCTTCGACCAGCTGAAGCCGAGTGACTTGGAACAGGAGTTCCCGCTGGAGCTTGCCGGGTGTCGTTTGACGACCGGTCTCTTCGTGACTCATTTGGCGACGCACCTGGCGTACCACCTCGGCCAGATCGACTATCACCGCCGGGTAGTTACCAAACGGTCAGAACCAGCCGGAGCACAGTCGATTCCTGCACTCGTTGGGAAATGACTCAGATCAGCTAGCCACACCCTATGGACCAACACCCCATCTACGGCGTAACGTCGATCGGCCGGCCGCTCGACAAGAGCTGCGCGACGAACAGGGCCGTGTCACGACTGATGCCTGTCGGTGGCGTCATTGCAGGCGTGGTAGCACTCATGCGTGGGGACGCCGGCCTACAGGTCGCATGGGCTTTTGTGGCAGGTATTCTCTTGGTTTTCGGGGCCTGGGCTCTGGCCCGAGAACTCGCACCCGACGACAATCCTGCAGCGTTCGTCAGTATGGCGCTTGCCTTTGTTGTCCTGCCTCTGATTGGACCGCTGAGTTTCCTGGTTCTGTTCACCACCATGTTCCTGGTGCGGATTGTCAATCGCACCGTGGGCCTGCCTACACGGATTACGGATTCCTTCGTTGTCACGGGTCTGGTTTTCGCGGTCGTGTATCTGACCAAGAGCCCGCTGTTTGGGACCGTTGCGGCGCTGGCATTTGCCTTTGATGCGGTGTTGCGAGATCCGCTCCGACGGCAGTGGGTCTTTGCGGTGCTGTGTCTGTGCGGTGTAGGTGTTTCGTTAACGCTGCTCGATGTCGAGATAGGTGCGCCGTCGTTCGTGAGTGCCGGTGTTGCAGTGTTGCTGGTGGTAATCGTCCTAGCGTACCTTGTGACGTTGTTGCAAACTCGAGTCTTGGAATCACGCGGCGATGTGACTGGCGATGGTCTTGCGGTATCGCGCGTTCGGGCTGGAATGCTGATCGCACTGCTGGTGGCGTTGCAGGCGCTGTCACTAGGAGAGCCGGGGCTGGCGCACACGGCAATAGTATGGGCGACGATAGCCGGAGTATCCGCAACCGCTGTTGTAATCCGACTTAGGAAGAAATCCACCTTGTGATGGCAGTTTGTGAAAACGACTCTCGAGTTCCTGAAGCAGGAGTGGGATCGCTAACGAAGGCCAATGAGGAGGCGCATGTGAGGACAACTCCGTACGTGACCGCCGTCGTTCTGTTTCTCGCCGGTGCGTGTAGCCTTCCTGACGCCGCCCTATTGGATGAGGAGCGCACAGCCATTGCGGCGAGTATCGATTCTGCCTTGATCGCGTTTCAAGATGCGGAGCGGGCTCGAGATGCGGAGAGCATAATCGCCCATCTAGCACCGGACTTCTACATGTACAACGACGGTGTCCGCTTCGACTACAACTCCACAACCGCACAGATCCGCCCGTTCATGTCCACGTTGCAGCACTTCGAGCCGGGTTTCGCGGACATCGAGGTCAAGGTGCTGGGACGAAATGGGGCTGTCGTCTCGTTCACCTTCCGCGACAGCTTGGTAGACGGATCTGGTGCAACGATGCAATTTCGGGGGCCGACGACCATGGTCTGGGAGAAGCGGGGTCTCGATTGGCTCATAACCTACGTAGACGCGGATCACTACACAGACCCGGTGCCCTAGGCTGACTTTCGCACGACCAGATGCCGCGACGCTGGAGCGAGAGGAGGGCCAAATGCTTGACGAGTTGCTAGAAGCCTGGCGCACCAACAATCGTATCAGTCTCTACCTGATCGATCACATCAGTGACGCCGGTATGAACTGCACGCTCTCGAAACGCGGTGGTCGTGATGTAGCACGGCAATTTGCTCACATGCACAACGTACGGGTGTGGCACCTGGAGAAACGTGCAAAGGACCTGGCCGTGGGTTTGGTGACGTTCGAGACAAAGGTCACTCCGGACAAGGCCGAACTCAGAGACGCGTTCGCAGCTTCATCGGCCGCGGTCGAATCCTTTCTCGAGGGAGTCCTGACGGGACAGCCGAAGCGACGTGGCTTCAAGAAGGGGATCTTTACTTCTCTGGGGTACTTCATCGCGCACGAGAGCCATCACCGCGGTAGCATACTGCTGACCCTGAAAGAATGCGGTCACAAGCTGGATCAGAACACGCAGTATGCTATTTGGGCTTGGGATCAGATGTGAGGGTTAATCAGGGTCGACACACCGCCATCGCACCCGGATGTCATTCATGACTGTTACCGTAACTCCAATCGATCTCGGATTCGACCGCTGCTATGTGCTGCAGGGGGACGGTGTCATCGTGATCGATGGTGGCGCTCCCAAGAAGGGCGCCGCGTTCCGACGCGGCCTGGAGCGAGCGGGCGTACGCCCGGGGGACGTGAAGCTGATTGTGCTCACACACGGTCATTGGGACCACATCGGCTCGGCGGGTGAACTAAAGGCGATTACTGGCGCGACACTCGCCCTGCACGAAAGAGAAGTGAGCTGGCTAGAGCAGTCCCTCACAGCGCTGCCACCGGGCGTTACACCGTGGGGCCGTGTCTTAGTGAAGATCCTCGGATTGTTCATGCCCCTGATCAAGGTCCCGGCCGCCAAGGTAGACATGCCGCTGGGGGACGAGGACGTGTCGCTGGCGGACTACGGGATTCCCGGCCGCATTGTCTACACGCCGGGACACTCGTCTGGTTCGGTCAGCGTGTTGCTGGACGGTGGTGAGGTGTTCGTGGGCGATCTCGCCATGAACAAGTTTCCGCTGCGTCTGTCGCCTGGTCTCCCCATACTGGCCGAAGACCCCGCGGCAGTGGTCAGGAGCTGGAAGTCACTGTTGGAACGAGGTGTGACCACCATCTACCCGGCTCATGGCAATTCGTTCTCGGCTGATGGGATGCGGCAGGCCATTGACGATTTGTCACGGAAGCCAGCGTCGATCTGGTTGGAGGAGCGTACATAGTGCAGAACAAGATCTGCGTCGTATCAGGTGCCAACTCCGGTGTTGGGTTCGAGGCGGCACGGGGGTTCGCGCTGTTGGGAGCGCACGTTGTGCTGGTCTGCCGCAACGATGAGCGGGGACTAGCGACACAAGCGCGCATCTCGGAAGAGGTCGCTTCGGCTGACTTACGTGTGGCGCATGCAGATTTCTCCAGCCTGACACAGGTGCGCCAGTTGGGGACGGTGCTGAACGGGGATTACCCCAAGATAGACCTGCTCGTAAACAACGCCGGCACCTTCTTCGCGGGCCGCAAGATGACCGCCGATGGTTTCGAGAGCACCTTCGCGATCAATCACTTGTCGCATTTCCTGCTGACTCAGCTCGTGATATCGTCACTCCTGTCTGCGTCGGGGAGGGTTATCAACGTCAGCTCTGAGGCGCATAGGAGAGCAAAGCTCGGTAGGTCGGCGTTGGAGGAGATCATCCGGGGCGGTGGTCCATACAACGGCTGGGGAGCGTACTCCGATTCCAAGCTGGCCAACATCCTATTTACCAAGGAACTTGCACGACGTTACCAGGCCGACCGGTTGAGTGCCGTGGCGGTCCATCCGGGGGTGCTGGCAACGCGCATATGGAACCGCAACCTGAGTCCCGTGAGCCTGCTGATGCGTGCCTTCAAGCCGTTCATGGGCAGGCCTGCGGTTGGTGGAGAGGCGGTAGTGTTTCTGGCGGGTGAGCCGAGTGAAGCGGTGCACGGTCAGTACTACGAGAAGCGGAGGCTTTCGGAGCCTGCGGCACCGGCACACGACAGGGAACTAGCCGAAGAACTGTGGCGGGTCAGCAGTGAGCTAGTTGGTGTGTGAAGGGTGCGGTGTGACCGCTATCGCCGCAACTTGTTGCGACAAGACCGACCGACAGTGTTCGGTACGGATATAACGACCTTTCGTGTTGTGTCGATCAAGTTGCTGAACGCGTCTCAATTCGCGTGGGGAACGAAAGGCGCCGACAGCTTGCTGGGCTCGTTAGGTGGCGCAGTATGTTGGTACGGGCGATAGACCTTGCCGTCCAAGAA
>JAUVRV010000379.1 GCA_030597435.1 Gemmatimonadales bacterium
GTCCCGCTGCATGCGTCGCAGTACTTCCCAAACACGGTTTCGGGGATAGACGTTGACGTACTGGGATTGATCGAGCGCGACAGTGATGGCGTGGAGCAGAGACAGATCGAAGACTGCATCGCCCGTGTTGTTGTTCGGATCGGCGATGAGGATCCAGTCACGTTCGCTGAAATCGATGCTGCCTTCGCTGGACCGAACCGTGACCACCAGGCCGATTACTACCACGACGGCCGCCACCGCCGTAACGAAACGCCACCGTGGGCCCCGGCGCTGCACAACAGGTCGCCGTACACCACTCTGAGTCACCTCGTCGCGTGCCAAGGCATCGCGAAACTCCGTGGCCGTGGCGAATCGATCGGCCGGTATCTTCGCAAGGGCACGTTCGATAGCCGACTCCAGCGCTTCGGGCACTGTTTCACGGACCGTGTGAAGTGGCGGTATGGGCTCCGTGATCTTGCGAGCCAGGATCGCCTGCGGAGTCGAGCCCAGATACGGCGGATCGCCACCCAGCATTTCATAAATCACACAACCCAGCGAGTACACGTCGCTGCGACCGTCGATGTCCTGCCCACTCGCCTGCTCGGGACTCATGTACCCGGGTGTGCCTACACTGAGACCTGTCTCCGTCAGGCGATCGCCCGCCGCCGCGCTAACCGCCCGCGCAATCCCGAAATCGGCGACCACCGCGTGACCTTCTTCGAGCAGGATGTTCTCGGGCTTGATGTCGCGGTGTACCACGCCCCGGCTGTGCGCCGAACCCAACGCATCGGCCACCTCGCGGGTAATCTGCAGCGCGTCCTCAATGGGGAGTTGCTTCTCTCGACTAATGCGATCCCGCAGCGACTCACCTTCAACAAAGGGCATTACGTAGTACAGGAAACCTGCGGCCTCACCCGAGTCGAGCAGCGGGAGAATGTTCGGGTGGCTGAGCTGGGCCGTGATCTTGATCTCACGCACGAACCGCTCCGCCCCCAACGCTACCGCGAGGTCAGGGTGCAGCACCTTCACCGCAACCGACCTATCGTGCTTCAGGTCACGTGCGAGGTAGACCGTCGCCATCCCGCCCCGGCCAATCTCGCGCTCCACCGCGTAGCTATCCGCTAGCGCAGCTCTCAGTTGATCGACTTGATCTGACATCGTAGCTGGGAAAGATGTAGTGAGTGACAGTTTGTCGCGAGGGTCTCTGCCACGGATGACTTGTGGAAAGATCGGCTCCTTGCTCCCACCCGCCCCCCAGGGCATCTTCAAGGGTCTGTCTCATCCCCAAAGCCAACTTCCGGGACCATTGGCTCCCGTCATTTTGGAGGATTCCTCAATGACCCCAAGAACGTGTGTTCGTCCAAGCGTGTCTGCGGCAGTTCTCGCGCTTTTCGCGGTAATGCCGGTGCGCGCGCAAGAACCGCCTCCCAACACTGCACTCACGACCGAGACGTTCATCCGGCCGTCGGCGACGATCGCCGAGGCCGCGCTGGCACCACGTCACCTGAACGCCACACTGGGCAATCCCAGCCCCGACGGGCAGTATTTCCTCGACGGCATCGGTCATGGTCCGCCGAGCATGGCATCGTTCGCCAAGCCGTTCTATCGACTCGGCGGCCAACAGATAGACTTCGCGGCCAACCGCTCGCGCACACTGACGACCCGCAGCGACTTGGGCATCGATATCTACAGCGCCGCGGACGGCAGCAAGACGTCGATCCAGATACCTGACGGCGCCGGCGTATCCTCACCCAAGTGGTCGCCCGACGGATCGCGTATTGGGTTCCTGGTGCACCAGGAGAACGCCACATACGTATTCGTGGCCGATCCGACCAACGGCCGTTCGCGCCAGGTGACGCGTACACCGGTACTGGCCACGCTGTACACATCGTTCGAGTGGACCACGGACTCTCGCTCCATCGTGACGGTCCTGCTGCCAGAGAACCGGGGCGATGCACCCGTGAAACCGGCGGTTCCGACCGGGCCCCAGGTTCGCATCACCACGCCTGAGACAAATCGTATCCGCACCTACCCCGATCTGCTCGAAGATCCATACGAGAAGCAGCTCGTCGAGTACTACAACACCGGCCAGTTGGCAGTAGTGGACGTGCAGAATCGCAGGGCCAGCCGGATCGGCGAACCGGCGATGATAACCGGTGTCGATGTCTCACCCAATGGCGGCTTTGCTCGCGTGAGCACAATGAGAGCGCCGTTTTCCTACATCGTACCCACCAGGTCGGCTGGGCGTGCGGAAGAGATCTGGAGTCTGGAAGATGGCACTACATTGGCTCTCTTGAGTGAGCGAGAGGTCAACGAAGGAGCACCGGCCGATACGGCCGACAACGATGACGAAGAGCCGGAGAAGAGGGGTTTCTCGTGGCGTCCTGACGGCCAGGGCCTGAGCTTCCTGCAGATGGAGCCGCGCCAGCCGGAGGACAGTACTCAGGCCGACAGCGCTCAGACCGACGAGCCGCCGCTCCAGGGCGGACGCGGAGGAGGCTCGCGCAGCAAGGACCGCGTATTCCAGTGGCTGCCTCCCTTCGACTCCACCTCGATGACGGTTGTCTACGAGAGCAACAGTAAGCTCCAGAGCGTGCGTTATTCCCCCGACATGGAAATCCTGTTCCTCACGGAGCAGACAGGTCAGAAGGTACACGAGTACGCCGTGTTCGTGAGCGACACCACTCACAAGAAGCACACCATCTATCGGGGTGAGAGGCCTCGATTCGGTCGCGGTGGCGGCGGCGCCCGAGTTCTGACCAAGACGTTGGCCAACGGTGCATCTGTGGTCCAAGTCACCGCAGACGGGGAAAACGTATTCCTGATCGGCACGGACAACGCCGAGGACACCATGGCAGAGGGTCCCAAGTCCTACATCGACCTGGTCGAGATTCGCACAGGCGAGAAGGACCGGGTCTATGAGAGCGACAACGACGGTGTGTGGGAACGCGTGGTCGACGTGTTGAACGATGACGCGACGCAACTGCTGGTTACGCGCGAAGGTCCGACCGAAGTCCCCGACTCGTATGTGCGTGACGTCACTACCGGTGAGTTCAGGCAACTCACGCAGAACACAGACTACACGCCTGACATCACCAACGCGCAGCGCCGCCGCTATATGGTGGAGCGTGTCGACGGCTTCGAGATGGCCGTGAACGTTACACTGCCGCAGGACTGGCAGCCCGGTGAGAAACTGCCAGGCATGATCTGGTTCTACCCGCGCGAGTACACCGACCAGGACAAATACGACGAAACCCTCGAACGGTATAACAAGAACCGGTTCCCGGCGGTGAGTACGCGCTCGATGGAGATCCTGGTGCGCGCTGGTTATGTCGTGATCCAGCCGGATGCACCAATCGTGGGTGAGAGCGGTCGCATGAACGACAACTACGTACACGACCTGCGCAACAACCTCGCGGCAGTGATCGACTTCCTGGACGATGAGGGACTGA